>NZ_JAGQCO010000032.1:0-28673 GCF_024346235.1 Cyanobium sp. BA5m-21 | reverse complement strand
CACTGGGCCCACCACCGGATGCTCCCTAAGCCGGCCAAACTCCTCCTCCATGGCGGAATATACGAAATAAAGGTCGGCTACCAGGGTGCGGTAGCTGGCCTTATCCACCACCCCCTTGAGGAAGCAGCTCACGAAGCCGGTGTTCTCCGCCATCGTGTGGGCCTTTTTGGTGCCTTCACGCAATTGGGAGGCGAGCGCAACAGCCATAGGTGCCGGTCTGAGGGACATGTATGTCGGCAGCAACTTAGAGGGGGCACCCTGGATTGGTTTGCCCCTTTGCGAAGAGTTCACGTCAGTGGTAGCGGGCCAGCAATGAGCATTAGTACTGCGGCTGGCTCTCACTCATTGAGAGCCGGGCTTCAGCGGACCTGCCGAAATAATGCCCAAGCTGAAATTTCGAACCGGCCCGGGCACTGGCAACATCACTTGGAGCCCGCGTCTCGCGACAGCACCCATGGCCGACGACGACGCCAGCCCCCCCCAGGCAGGCAAACCCATCAGTGAGCAAGAAGCCCTGCACCGGCTCCGCCAGAGCGAAGACACCTCCCAGCAGTACTACGGAGCCTGGTGGCTGGGCCGAATGCGCAGCCAGCACCCGGAGGCGGTGCCCCTGTTGCAACAAGCCCTGCGTCGACGCCGGCCCAGGGATAGCGGAGAAGGCGTCGAGGAGAACGCAGTAGCTCGTAATGCTGCCCGCGCCCTCGGCAAACTGGCTCCAGCAGCACAAACGGCCATCCCCGACCTGCTCGATACCCTGCAGGATGCCGATGACGGACTACGGGAAGCGGCAGCCCGGGCCCTGGGCCAACTCGCGGCCAGCGAAGCCATTGAGGCGCTCTGCGAGAAGTTAGCCAGCGGTCCCGCCGTGGCTGGCGCCCAGCAGGCCAACAGCCACCGCCTGGTGGAACCCTGCGAAGCCCTGCTGGAAGCCTTGGGCGACATCGGCGTCAACGAACCGCGGGTGCTGGCCGTGGTGAAACCCTTCCTCGCCCACGAGAGCCCCCTGATCCGCAGCGCTGCGGCGCGCACCCTGCTGCAACTAAGCGGTGAGGCGCGCTGGGGGGAACTGCTTGTGGACCTACTTGACCATCCCCAGCTTCAGGTGCGTCATGCAGCCCTGATGGACCTAGGTGCCGCCGGCTGGCGGCCTGGATTTAAAGCCATTGCCGCCACCCTGGCCGAAAACAGTCTGAAATTGATGGCCCTGCGGGGGCTGGTGGAACAGGGCAGCGGCGACCCCGGCGACGAGGCCCTGCTGGCCTGCATGGACGCCTTGCTATGAGCATGGACTCACCGGTGCCAGCTCGAATTGCAGCCCTGCAACAGGCCGGCAGCGCCCTTGCCCTATTGCAAGCCACCCAGGAACTGGCCAGCTGCGCCGATGCCAGCGCCGCTCCCGTGCTGGTGGAGGTGTTGGGCTTCAACAACCCCGGTGCGGCGGTAGCCGCCGTGAAGGGGCTGATCAGCCTGGGGACAGCGGCCGTGGATGCCCTGTTGCAGCTCGACCCAGTAAATTACGGGGCCCGGGCCTGGGCCGTGCGCGCCCTCGCCGGCATCGGCGATGTGCGCGGGCTAGAGCTGCTGCTCGATGCCCTCGGCAGCGACGTAGCTGCCAGCGTGCGCCGGGCTGCCGCCAAGGGACTTGGCCAGTTGCAGCTGGCCGAGCTCCCCCCTGACCAACAGCAGGACGTCCAGCGCCAATGCCTAGGAGCGCTACTGGCCGCCACCAGCGACGGCGAGTGGGTGGTGCGCTACGCGGTGGCAGTGGGGCTGGAGTTGCTGGCTGCTGGCCTGCCCGCGGGAGGCCAGCAGAGGCAGCTGGCCCAACAGGGCCTGCTCACACTCCAGGAAGCGGCTGATGGCACTCCTCCGGTGGTGCAGAGGCGCGCCAAGTTGGCCCTTTCACGGCTGGAGCTGTAATGAAGAAACGGGTGCTGTTTGTCTGCCTGGGCAACATCTGCCGCTCCCCAGCCGCTGAAGGGGTGTTTTTGCACCTGCTGGAGCAATCTCAGTCTGGTGAGCGCTTTGTGGTGGATTCGGCTGGCACCGGGGGCTGGCATGTGGGAAAGGCTGCCGATGCCCGCATGCGCGCAGCCGCCAGCCGCCGCGGCATCCACCTAGCGAGCAAGGCGCGCCAGTTGGAGCTGGCCGACCTCAACCGCTTCGACCACATCCTCACCATGGATGCCAGCAACCTGAGCCAGGTGCAGGCCCTAGCCCAGGAGGCTGGCGGCAGCAGCGTCGCCCGCATCGAGACCCTGCTCAGCTACCGCAGCCGGTTTGATCTCAGCGAAGTGCCCGATCCCTACTACGGGGGAGACGAGGGGTTTGAGCACGTCCTCGACCTGCTAGATGACGCCTGCCGCGGCCTACTGAAGGCCCTAGACGATTAGTTCTCACCAGCGCCCGGGCCAGGCCTCCTCCGGAACCCTCTCGCGGAACAGGTCCACGAGTGCCTGGATCACAGCCTCAATGGCCATACCGTCCGTAACCAGCTCCACCGCATCCTCTGCCTGGCACAGCGGCGCCACCTCCCGGCTGGAATCCTGGTGATCACGGGCAACTATCTGGGCCTCCAGTTCAGCCAGAGGTGGCACGTCAAAGCCCCGCCGCTCGAGGTCTTGGGCGCGACGGCGGGCCCGCTCCGCCGCAGTGGCCGTGAGAAAAACCTTGAGCTCGGCGTCGGGGAAAACGGCGGTGCCGATGTCGCGGCCCTCGGCCACCAGCCCCCCCTTAAGCCCCATGGCCTGCTGCTGGGCCGTGAAGGCCTGGCGCACACAGCCGTGGGCAGCCACCAGGGAGACCTGGGCCGTTACCTCCGGGCTGCGAATCGCCTCGGTCACGTCGAAGCCATTGATGCTGACCAGCTGCTCGCCGGCTCCGCCGGCACTGAGCTGCAGATCCAGGCCCAGAAGAAGGGCTTCCACAGCCGCAGCATCTGCAGGGTCAGCTCCCTGGCGCAGCACCCACCAGGTGAGGGCCCGGTACATGGCGCCGGTGTCTAAGTAAACCAGGCCCATCTGGCGGGCAAAGGCACGGGTGACGGTGCTCTTGCCCGCCCCCGCTGGTCCATCAATGGCAACGATCGGCAGACGAGACATCAGAAAACAATGGTCGATCAGGCGGCTTGAACCGCAGTGCACCGCAGCGGCGAGCAGGGCCAGGCCTTGCACTTGCTGCAATGGCTCCAGGCTATGGGGAGCCACAAGCTCCACATAATCCACCCTCAGGCCCGCCTCTTCCAGTTGCTGGGCCAGCTGGGAGCTCAGCGCTGTGGCCTGGGAGAGGCCGCCACGCACTTGGGCAGCCGCAGCCGCCAGACCAGCGGGCAGCGCCGAGGCCTGCTGGCGCTGGGAGGGGGAAAGGCGACGGTTGCGGGAGCTGCAGGCGAGCCCATCGATCTCCCGCACTGTGGGACAGCCATGAATGCGCAGCGGCAAGCCCAGATCCGCCACCACCCGCCTCAGGATCACCAGCTGCTGCCAATCCTTTTCGCCAAGCAGCAGGAGATCAGGGCGCACCAGGGTTAACAAGCGAATCACCACGGTGGCCACCCCCTCAAAGTGCTGGGGCCGGTGGCGGCCACAGAGCCCCTGGCGCAAAAGCAAAGGCGGCGCCACCCGGGTCAAGCCGGCCTCGCCCCGGGGGTAGATCTCCGCCACGCTGGGAGCAAACAGGGCCGTGGCACCGGCGGCGGCGGCTAGATCAATGTCGGAGCGGAGGTCCCGGGGATAGGACTCAAGATCTTCCCCAGGACCGAACTGGAGGGGATTGACAAACACACTCAGCAACACGGAGGGGGGCTGGCCTGACCCTTGCCTCAGTGCCGCTGCCCGGCGAATCAGCTGCTGATGACCCTCGTGCAGGGCCCCCATCGTGGGCACGAAATGCAGGGGGCCCTGCTGCTGCTGCCGCCAGGCGGCTAGGTCTTGGCAATTTTCGAGCAGGTCCAAGAAAAGAGCGGCGGCAGCCAACAAAAAACCCACCCGCCAGATTGGCGGATGGGCTGATCAAGGGAGCCGGCATTGCTCAGCTCACTGGAGCACTTCGAGACGGACTTGAGCTACGCCACTGGCGGTGAGACCTAGGGATTGGGCAGCTCCATGGGCAATGTCAATCACTCGATTGCCGTGGAAAGGACCCCGGTCGTTGATGCGCACAACGGCGGTGCGGCCGTTCCAGAGGTTGGTCACACGCACCTTGGTGCCGAAAGGCAGGGTGCGGTGGGCTGCCGTGAGGGTGCCAGGACGAAAGACTTCGCCATTGGCCGTGCGATTTCCAAAAAAGCCGGGACCGTACCAACTGGCCTGACCCTTGGAGCTGTGCACCACACGGGGCGCTGGCTTGGGGGCAGGAGCGATACGGGTCGGAGGTGCCTGCTTGATCTGGGTGTCACTTGGTGACAGCTCCACATCAACCTCGCGGATGGCGACTGCAGGCGTTGGGCCTTGGGGCTCAGGGCTAGAAACAGCCATCGCTACAGCATCATTGCTAGTTGCGGCGAGGCTGGACTCGGCGATGGCGGGAACCAAAGCACTACCGGAGAGGAGCAGGGCGAGGGCCCCAAGGGAGAAGGTGCTGCGCATAACAAACGAAACTCGCCGCTGTTGCGGCAATCACCAGCCAGAGGCAATTAGTGATTCGTCAGCGTTGGATTCGCTCTCAAACTGAATGGAGTTGAGGTACGAATTCGCGTTCGGGGTTCCTATCGGGAATTGACGACAGGGCAAAGTTAACTCCTTCAGCTGGCCGTTTCGGCTAAAAACGACACCTACAAGATTGATCAGCAATTGTCATCCAAGCGGCCAGGGCAGGCGCCTACAGGGCTGAGCGGGGGTCGACAAGGCCACCAAGGATCAGCGACCCGAATGGCAATCATCAGCGCAGCTAATCACTCGTGGTGCCAATCGGGCAATTGGCCCCGAATTTGGGCAGGTGGCATCAGAGGATCGGAGCTGCAGATGGGTTCGCACGGGATGGACTACCGCACAGCCGGGGTGGATGTGGTCGCAGGCCGGGAGTTTGTAGAGCGGATCCGATCCAGTGTTGAAGCCACCCGGCGCCCTGAGGTTGTGGGCGGACTCGGAGGCTTCGGGGGCCTATGCCGACTGCCCGCCGGGCTGCGGGATCCCCTGCTGGTCTCGGGCACCGACGGGGTTGGCACCAAGCTTGAGCTGGCTCAGGCCTACGGCCGCCACCACGATGTGGGCATCGACTTGGTGGCGATGTGCGTCAACGACGTCATCACCAGCGGGGCGGAGCCGCTTTTCTTCCTTGATTACATAGCCACAGGCAAGCTCAGCCTGGAGGCCATGGCTGAGGTGGTGGAGGGCATCGCCGACGGCTGCCGCCAAAGCGGCTGCGCCCTGCTTGGCGGCGAAACGGCCGAAATGCCTGGCTTCTATGCCCCGGGCCGCTACGACCTGGCCGGTTTCTGCGTGGCCGTGGTCGAGGCAAGCGCCCTGATCGATGGACGGGCGGTTAGCGCAGGGGATCGCATCCTGGCGGTGGCCAGCAGTGGGGTCCATAGCAATGGCTTCAGCCTGGTGCGCCGCATTCTTGAGAGCCAGGCGGTCGATGAACTCACGACCCTGCCCAACAGCAACCAAAACCTGATAGATGCCCTGCTCGCCCCCACCCGTCTTTACGGAACCTTGGTTAAAGCCTTGCTTGCCAGCAAGGTGCCCATAAACGGCATGGCCCACATCACTGGCGGCGGCCTGCCTGAAAACCTGCCCCGCTGCCTGCCCTCTGGAGTGCACGGCGTGATCGACCCAACTAGCTGGCAGCGTCCAGCTCTGTTCCACTGGCTGCAGCAAGCCGGCGAGGTGCCGGAGGCCGATCTCTGGAACACCTTCAATTTGGGGGTGGGTTACTGCCTGGTGGTGCCGGCAACTGCAGCGGATCAAGCTCTCGCAATCTGCCAAGACACTGGCTACGAGGCCTGGGAGCTGGGCGCGGTGGCCAATGGCAGTGCTGGCGAGCAACCGCTGGCAGGACTTCCCTTCAACGCTTGATCAGCCCGGCTGCCAATGGCCAATTGCATCAGAGTGGGCTGCTGGCCCGGTCGTAAGCCGCTCTCCTGCCTAGGGTAATGACTTCAAAGTTGATCAACACCTATCGACCGGTTCCAGAGCCAGGGCGATGTTCGAGCCATACGTAGTTGGATTAGGAGTGGCGTCATGACGCAATCAATAGGTTCACCACAGCGAATAGCGCCCCCAAGCCCCTTGGGCACCTCCGCTGCACCTCCCCTCGGCACCGGTCAACGCATCACCCGCCGCCGCAGCTCGGCCGGCCCCGTAGCCCCAACCCGGCCGCAGCGCCCCCGAGAGCTTCAGGCAGCGCCCCAGCGGGGGGGGGTGAGGCCCACCTTCCTCACCCTGCGAGATCACGGCAAGGTCTATGTAGCCGACCTGCCCCGACTCTCAGACGGCCAACTGGCCCACGTGACCAAGGAAGCGCGGGAAGTGCTTGAAAGCCTGGGCCGCCGGCTTGAGGAGCTTGAGGCTCAGCCTTTCTTATCCCAGGCCGAACAGGACACCAGGATCCGGGCTTCCACCAAGCGGGATGTCACGGAGCGCTTCCTGCGCTCAATCGATGACGAGCTGCAGCTTCGCCACAACAACCCCGCACTGAGGGCAGCGGCTGGTGAGTCTCTGGCTCGAGCCTTCCTGGAGCTGGCACGCCACCGGCTGCCTGGAGCCACCTTCGATTCCCTGCTGCAGGAAGCCCTGGCAGCCTGCGGCCCCGAAGCGGCCGCCGAAGCGGAAAGCCTCGGTGACCACGGTCCCAGCCCTGTGGTGCCCCTGGTACGCCACCAGGCCATGCCGGTGGTGCTCACCCTCGATCCAGCCCCCCAGGCCAGCTAGTCGCTCAGGAAGGGATTGGCAGGCATGCCCACCTGCAATCCCAGCGCCAGATCATCTAAACGGCGGCGCTCCTGCTCAGACAGGTTCCAGGCCAGGGCCGCCGCGGCCTGCTCCACCTGCTCCGGACGGCGCAAGCCGGGAATCGGCAAAGCGCCGTGGGCCCGGCACCAGTTGAGGGCCACCGCCGCCAGGCTGGCGTCGCGATTGGCGGCGATTCGGGCCATCTCAGCCTGGAGCTCAACCAAGGCGGGAGCTAGCCGGCGGAATAGAGCTCCCCTTGGTCCCCTAGGTAAAGGCCCAGCCGCCATTGATCTGGCCAGCAGCCCCAGGGCCAGGGGGCTGTAGGCGATCAAACGGATACCCAGCTCACGGCAGACCTCCGCCACGCCGCCCGGCTGGATCGGATCGGGTGCCAGCAGCGATAGCTGTACCTGGAGGCTGCTGAGATGCACCCCCCGCTCGGTCAAGCGCCGGTGCACCGCCCGCAGGCGACGGGGCCCCATATTTGAAACGCCAAGGGCCGCCACCTCCCCCTGCTGCACCAGATCAGCCAGACCCTCCAGCAGGGGCCCCTCCTGCCAGGGGGCGTAGCGAGCCGTGCTCCAGTGCAACTGCACCAAATCAATTCGACCGGCAAGGCGCCGTTTCGAAGCCGCAAAAGCCCGTTCATAGCCGCGGCGCCCCAGTCGCCAGGGGAAGGGGGCGAGCTTGGTAGCCACCAGCAGCTGGTCGCGCTGGGTCGCCGGTAGGGCCGCCGCAAAGCTGCCCAAAAGGGCCTCACTGCGGCCGTTAAACCTGCCAGTGCCGTAGGAATCCGCGGTATCAAAGGTGTGCAGGCCGCAGGCCACAGCCCGCCGGAAGGTGGCTTCAAGCACCGGATCCTGGCTCGGGTCGTAGCCCCAAAGAAATTGATTTCCCCAGGCCCAAGTGCCAACGCCGATGCCGGGCTGCCCCACTGGATGCGCCATCGTGGAGTTACTTGCCAACCCTGATACTCCCCAAAATGTCCGATGCCCTTAACCCCGGCAGCACCGCCAGCTTGCCCAATGCTGCAGCCGAACCGGCGCTCCCCCCAGACCCGGTTCTTTGCCAACACTGCGGACGCACCGCCAGCAATGGCATCAGCTGCCAGGGCAGCTGCGTGGCCGACTCGGGCTACTGAGCACTCCCATGGCTCGGATGTTCAGCCTGGGCCTGATGCTGCTGGCCTGGGCCAGCGCCGCCCAAGCAGGGGGCTTCGGGCGCTGGGAGATCGGGCTAAGGGGCTGCTCGCTGAGACACGGCCAGATGGGGCAACCCCAGCTACTGCGCGAACAGAAGCAGAACTGCGTCCGGTTGCGGCTTAAACAAAACATGGAGGGGCTGCTGAGTGTGCGCCTGATCACGCCCTCTGCCAACCAACTATTCGGCAGCAGAAGCCTGGTCTTCGCCGGTGTGCTCGCCCCCGGTCAAAAGCCGATGCGCTGCGGCGCCGATGGCGAATGCAAACCGCAATGGCCTATCCGGCTGGATGTGACCACGGTTGCCACCAACGTGGAATTAGACGGATCTCCAGCGCCCACCTTGCCCCGGGCCCAGCTAGCCAAAGGGACATGCCTGCTGGAACGCCATCGCCTGAGGTGCGAGGCCAGTGATTCCAGCGGACAGAGTTGGGAAGCTCAGGCCCGCCTCTGAAATGAGGCGGAGCTTCAAGCCGAAGCCATTAATAAAGGCGGCACCCAGATTCGAACTGGGGGTAAAGGATTTGCAATCCTCTGCCTTACCACTTGGCCATGCCGCCGGCCGGGGAGCAAACTCCCTGCAGCGGATCGTATCAGCCACGGCATGTCCTCCCGTCTGCTGGTTCTAAGCAACGGCCACGGTGAGGATCTGATCGCCCAACGGGTTCTGCAGGCCCTACGGGTGCGGCGGCCCAACCTGGAAATCCAGGTATTGCCCCTGGTGGGGCTCGGCGAGGCGTTCAGCGCCGACGCAGCTGCCGGCCACCTGCAGCGGATCGGCCCCCAGCTGCAGCTGCCTAGTGGTGGCTTCAGCAACCAGAGCTTGAGGGGCCTGGCCCGCGACCTCGGGGCCGGCCTGCCCCAGCTGAGCTGGCGCCAACTGCAACTAGTGCGCCACTCGGCCCGTCAAGGCAGCCCGGTGCTAGCAATTGGCGACCTGCTGCCCCTACTGCTGGCCTGGAGCGGCGGCGGCAGATTCGGCTTCATCGGCACCCCCAAAAGCGACCACACCTGGGCCACGCCAGCCCCAGCGGGCTGGGCGGCCACACCGCTCGCTGATGCCTACCACCGCTGCAAGGGCAGCGAATGGGATCCGTGGGAATGGGCGTTGATGGGCAGCCGGCGCTGCCGGCTCGTGGCCGTGCGCGACCAGCTCACCACCCAAGGGCTGCGGCGCCACAAGGTGGCAGCCCTGGCTCCTGGCAACCCAATGATGGATGGCTTCCGCCACACCCCTCTGCCGGCCGGGCTGGCAAGCCAGCGGCGCCTAATCCTGCTGGCCGGCAGCCGCCTGCCCGAAGCCCTCAGCAATGCCCGCCGGCTGCTGGGCTGCCTCAGCCTGCAGCCGCCGCGGCGGCCAACCACCGTGCTAGTGGCCTCTGGATCGGCGCCTACGGCCGCCGCCTGGGCCGAGCTGCTGGAGCAAGCGGGCTTTACGCCCCTAGCGCCTGCAGCAGCTAGCGCCGCCAGCGGAGCAATTAGCAGCTGGCAGCTGGGCCGCTGGACCCTGCTGCTTGGCCAAAACCGCTTCGCCGCCTGGGCAGGCTGGGCCGAGCTGGGCCTGGCCACTGCGGGCACTGCCACGGAGCAACTAGCGGGGCTAGGGGTGCCCTGCCTGTCGCTGCCGGGCCCGGGGCCCCAATTCAAGCCAGGCTTTGCCCGCCGCCAGAGCCGGCTGCTTGGGGGCGCCGTCGTGCCCTGCCATTCCCAACAGGAGCTGGCCCTAAAACTGCACCAACTCCTCGCCGATCCCAGCGAATGCACCCGGCGTGGCGCCCTGGGCCGGGGGCGGATGGGGCCCGCCGGTGGCAGCGCCCAGCTAGCCGAGCTGGTGGAGCAACAGCTACTGGGATGATGCGGCCACCCCCGCAGCTACGTCGCCCATGGCCGGCATCCCCGATCGGGCCTACAACGCCGCCTGCGGCATGTTGGCCAGCCAATTGAGCATCAGCCTGGCGGCCGCCCGCCGCAAGGTCGACGTGCGCAGCTCCCAGGAAGGCCTGAAAGAAACCGCAGCCAAGCTCGCCCTGGCCCAGCAGATGCTTGCGGAAGCCCAGGCCAGCGGCGAAAACCACCATGAGTTGCTCAGCGCCCAGCTGGAGGCCGTCGGCAACGACGAGAACTTCATGGTGGAGGACTGAGCTGGCCGGGACCCTTCAGCGGTTGCCGCCGGTGGAATGCTCAAAGAGCAGGTGAAAGCGCTGGCGATCCAGATCGGCCAACACCGGGATGCAGCCAAAGCAACGCTCAGCCAGCTGCCAGCGCTCCTCCCGCTTCAGCATGGTTTCCAACCGATCGCGAGCGGGAAGCAGATAGCGCACATCGCCGGCGGCGTAGGCCAGCTGGACCTCCGAGAGATCTTCCACCCGGCCCCAATCGGAACTCTGGGCCTGCTTGTCGAGCTCAATGCCCACCAGCTCCTGCACCACTTCCTTGAGGCCGTGGCGGGGGCTGTAGGTGCGGCCCAGCCGGCTGGCCACCTTGGTGCAAAAAATCGGATCGACGGCAATTGCCAAGTTTTCAGCCAGGGCCGCCACGTCAAAGCGGGCGAAGTGGAAAACTTTTTCAATCGCCGGGTTTTCCATCAAGACCTGGAGCCGGGGTGCCGAGCTCTGGCCGCGGTGGAGGCGGATGCAGCAAACGTTGTCGTGGTCGTCGCAGATCTGCACCAGGCAGAGCCGGTCGCGGCCATGAATCAGACCCATCGCCTCGGTGTCCACCGCCAGCGCCCTAGCCCCGGCGTAAAGGGCTGCCCACTCGGCATCGAGATCACCGTCAAACACGGCGAAGCGGGCGGGAGCCGGCAGGTTGCTGGGGGCAGACGAAGCGGTCACACGGAAAGGGCGAATGCCTTGCCATGCTGACAAGCCATGCCCCCAAGGGGCGGCGTCACAATGGGATGGATGGCCAACCTCAGCTCCACCCTGCTGCTCACCCTGCTACTAGCCGTAGGCCTGGTTTTTTTCTTGCGTGCCGCCAGTAAAGACCGCACCACCACGGTCGAGGTGCGCTCATCGCGGCCGCCTCTGGAGGTGTTGAGCCAGTTGAGCGAATGGCTGCTGCAACGCGGTTGGCGCGCCGAATCCACTGACCCCGAGCGCCGCCAACTCTGCTTCCGCGCCGAGGTGGCGGCCAGCCCCTGGTTGGCGGTGCTGCTCTCGGTGCTGGGAGCGGTGGGGGCCGCCTGCCTGGGGCTGGTGCTGCGCCAGCTGCTGCCCCAGCTGGGCTGGTGGCCCCTGCTGCTGGCCTTGCTGGGGCCGGCGGCTGGGCTGATTTATCGCAATCGGGCGATGCGGGCCGAAACCCTGGAGCTGCGCCTGATCAGCCATGACAGCGCCACGGGCAGCGCCTTGCGGCTGCGGGCTCACCGCGATGAGCTAATTGCGCTCGAATTGGAAATGGGTCCCAAGCTGGGCCTATTCAGCGACGGCAAGCTGCTCAGCTCCCCCATCTGACCCTTGCCTGGCAGTCATGCAACGATTCCGCCCCCTGGCTCTCGTCTTGACCGGAGTGCTTGCCATAGCTGGGGGCGCTGCTGCCCAAGCACCGCCGCTGGCCAACTTTGATCCGCTCACAGGGCCGCGCAGCCGGCTGAGCAAAAACTGGCGAGGTCTGGCTGAGCTGCCCAGCAGCACCGAAATCCTGGTGCTGGCGGGTCATGCCGATTCCCAGGGGATTGGCGGAGCCGGCACAGGGGGAGAAGCCGTCGACCTCGGCGCAGCCGCGCCGATGCAGCCGGGCATGCGCGACGAGCTCTATTGGAACCTGCTCACCGCCCAGGCGGTGGTGGCCCTTGGCCAGCAGAGGGGTCTGGCCATCCGCTTCTACGACCCACCGCTGCGCAGCATTGCTGACGGCGACGATCCACGCACCAACTGGAGCGTGGGCAAAGCCCATGCCCAAGCCGGTGGGTATGTCCTGGAAATCCACTACGACGCCTACGGACCAGATGGTGTGGGTTCAGGCCTGATCCCTCCCCTGCATCGCCACCCAACCCGACTAGACGAAAGCCTGGCGCTGGCCTTTGGCCCCTATCCCCTGCTCTTCCGCGACGGCCTGGGAGCCCCCAAGCGGGGCATCGCCATTCTCGAGATCGGCAAACTTGAGGGCCAGCTAGAAGCATCGCTGCGAGATCCCCGCAGCCGCAATGGCGCTCTCCAAGCGATCGCTGAGCGAGTGGTTTCAGCTTTACAACGGGGTCTGGAGCAGGGCTTGCAACCAGCCCCACCAATGCCTGGTCTGGCCGCCACCAAACCAGCGACCATCAACCCATCACCTAATTCAGCGCCTGATGGGGGGCGCAGCGGTCCGCAAGCGAGCCGTCCTCCAGCCAATCCTGGGGACGAGTGAACAGGTCTGTGAGCAAGGCCTCACGGCTGCCAGCCTCCGGCTGATATCCGTATTCCCAGCGCACCAAGGGCGGCAGAGACATCAGGATCGACTCGGTACGTCCGTTGGTCTGCAAGCCGAAAATCGTGCCCCGGTCAAACACCAAATTGAACTCCACATAGCGGCCCCGCCTGTAGAGCTGAAACTGGCGCTCCCGCTCGCCATAAGGGGTGTGCTGTCGCTTCTCAGCGATCGGCAAGTAGCTGGGCAGGAAGGCGTTGCCGCAGGCACTGGCCAGGGCAAACAGCTGCTCCCAACTCTGCGGCACCGGGCCTAATTGGTTGCTCACAGCCGCCGCAGGCCCATCGGGGTCCTGGCCCTTGTAGAGCACCCCGCGGGGATCCTGGTAGTCGTAAAAGATGCCGCCCACGCCGCGGGTCTCGTCCCGATGCTTGAGGAAGAAGTACTCGTCGCACCAGGGCTTAAACACCTGATAAAAAGCGGGATTAACGCTGTCGCAGGCTCCTTTGAGCGTGCGGTGGAAATGCTGGGCGTCTTGCAGGAACGGGTAATAGGGAGTGAGATCGGCGCCGCCGCCAAACCACCACACCGGGCCCGCTTCGAAGTAGCGGTAGTTGAGGTGAACGGTGGGGATGTAGGGGTTGCGGGGGTGCAGCACCATCGAGGTGCCGGTGGCAAACCAGCGGTGCCCCTTGGCTTCCGGCCGCTGGCTGAGGATCGAGGGGGGCAGCTCCGAGCCCTCTACCTCTGAGAAATTGACGCCGCCCTGCTCGAAGACACGGCCGCCCTTCATCACTCGAGAGCGACCGCCGCCTCCCTCCGGACGCTCCCAGCTCTCCTCGGCGAAGCAACCCTCGGCATCAAATTCTTCTAAACCGGCGCAAATAGAGTCCTGCAAGCCCATCAGCAGGGCCTTAGCCCTGGAGCGGGAGTCGGCCGGTGGAGCTTCCAGCAGGGCCTTAGGCATCGACGCTGCGCCACATGGACGCTGGAAAGGTTTAACCATTTCAGCCCAGCCTCCCCCCAGACAAGTAATCGAGAGGGTCTGTCACGGCCATGGTGACGGTCAAAGGCAGCGGCAGGGCCCCTAGGATCGCAGTCTCTGATTGGATTTCCGATGGCATCTGTGGAGCAGGCTCAGGCCGCCCTCAACGCCGTTCAGGATGCCGGCAGCGGGCGCAGCCTGATCGAGCTGGGCTGGATCCAGCAGACGCGACTGGTGGAGGATCGGGCCGTATTTCGCCTTGCCCTACCTGGCTTTGCCCAGAGCCAGCGGGATCGCATCGCCGCCGAAGCCAAGGCGGCCCTGCTCGCCCTTGAAGGCATCAACGACGTTCAAATTGAGCTGGACCAGCCCAGCGGCGGCGCTCCAATCGGTGCCGCAGGTCATGGTCAAGGGCAGGAACGGGGTCAACTGCCAGAGCGCCAGCCCATCCCTGGGGTGCGTCAGGTCATCGCCGTCAGCAGTGGCAAGGGCGGAGTCGGCAAGAGCACGGTTGCGGTGAACCTGGCCTGTGCCCTGGCGGCTTCAGGCCTGAAGGTGGGCTTGCTCGATGCGGACATCTACGGGCCGAATGCCCCCACCATGCTGGGAGTGGCTGATCGCACGCCTGAAGTGAGCGGCGAAGGCGCCCAGCAAGTGATGAAACCGATCGAAACCTGTGGCATCGCCATGGTGTCGATGGGCCTGCTGATCCAGGAAAACCAGCCCGTGATCTGGCGGGGGCCGATGCTCAACGGCATCATTCGCCAGTTTCTTTACCAAGTCGACTGGGGCGAAAGGGATGTGCTGATCGTCGACCTGCCTCCTGGCACCGGTGATGCCCAGCTCACCATCGCCCAGGCGGTGCCGATGGCCGGGGCGATCATCGTCACCACTCCCCAGCTGGTTTCCCTAGCTGATGCCCGCCGGGGCCTGGCGATGTTTCTGCAGATGGGGGTGGACGTGCTGGGTGTGGTGGAAAACATGAGCGTCTTCATTCCCCCTGATGCTCCAGACAAGCGTTATGCCCTATTCGGCAGCGGCGGCGGCTCTCGCCTGGCTGAAGAGGCCGGAGTGCCCCTACTGGCCGAACTCCCCCTGGAGATGCCCGTGCGGGAGGGAGGGGATGCCGGACGCCCCGTAGTGCTCAGCCACCCCGATTCGATCAGCGCCCGGGGCTTTTTGGCTTTGGCCCGCCAGCTCAGCGCCGCCCATCTGGTGCCAGCCTGAAGCCCATGCTGAGCCAGTTGGGGCGGCGAAACCCGCGATTTTTTAGTGGCCGCAGCAGCCGGCGCAGCCCCCTAGCCGACGTGGACCTGATCCTCTGGGGGGTACCGCTGGCAATGGTGGCGATCGCCGGGATCCTGATTGCCAGCACCCAGCGCCAAGCGAATTACGCCGATTGGTACCAGCACTGGGTAACGGCGGCGGTGGGCATGGTGGTGGCCCTCCTGCTGGCGCGAATGCCATTGGATCGGCTGATCCCATTTAAGTGGCCGATTTATATCGCCATGGTCGCCAGCCTGGTGGCGGTAAGAGTTGTCGGCACCAGCGCCCTAGGGGCCCAGAGCTGGATCAACATTGGCGGCTTTTATGTGCAGCCCTCGGAATTCGCCAAGGTGGGCGCCATCTTGCTGCTCGCTGGGGTTCTAGCCAGACACCCGGTTGATCGTCCTGTTGACCTGATCCGTCCAGTGGGCCTGATCGCCCTGCCCTGGCTGCTGGTTTTTGTGCAACCCGACCTTGGCAGCTCGCTTGTGTTTGGCGCCGTACTGCTGGTGATGCTGTTTTGGGCTGGCATGCCTGGGGCCTGGGTGGTGCTGCTGCTCTCCCCTCTTGTGGCGGCGATCGTGGCAGGCACCCTGCCCTGGCTGCTACTGGGCTGGGTGCCCCTGATGGGCTGGCTGGCCTGGAAGAGCCTGCCCTGGAAGCGGGTGGCCCTGGCGATCAGCCTTGCGGTGCAGGGGATCTTCGCAATCGCCACCCCCTGGCTCTGGGAGCACGGCCTGCGCCCCCACCAGCGAGCCAGGCTTACCTTGTTTCTTGACCCCGCCCAGGATCCCCTCGGCGGCGGCTACCACCTGCTGCAGAGCACCGTGGGCATCGGCTCAGGGCAGATCTGGGGCACCGGCTTGATGCAAGGCTCCCTCACCAAACTGCGGTTTATCCCTGAGCAACACACCGATTTCATCTTCAGCGCCCTTGGCGAGGAAACCGGTTTTCTCGGCTCGGTGCTGGTGGTGGCCGGCTTCGCCCTGCTGATGTGGCGCCTGCTACAGATCGCTGGACGGGCCCGCAGCGATTACGAGGCCCTGGTGGTGGTGGGAATTGGGGCGATGCTGATGTTCCAAGTGGTGGTGAACATCAACATGACCATTGGACTAGGTCCCATCACCGGCATCCCCCTGCCCTGGCTGAGTTATGGAAGGTCCGCCATGTTGGTGAACTTCATCTCCCTTGGGCTGTGCGCCTCAGCCGCCCGCCTGGGCCGCACGGCCCAGGGCCGCTGGTGAGCCTGGCCGACCTGCGACGTTGTTTGGCTGAAGGGGTGCCAACCGGAGTCGGCAACGAGGACTGCGCGCGGCGGCAGTGGTGGGCAGCCCTGGCCACCCTGCAGGAGGATTTCCTGCTGCCCCACCAACCCCTCCAGGGCCTATGGCTGGCCGCGCCACTGCCCGCCCTCTATGAACCAGCCCTGTTGCAGCAGCTGCAGGGCTGGGTTTGGGCCCCAAGCGACCTAGATGGCCTGCTGCCCAGCCCGGCACCCCTTCTGCCAGGAGCCGGCAACCCAGCTCCATGCGGCAGCTTTCAGCGGCTAGCGCTGGCGGAGGAGGACGGCACCGACCCCCTCCTGCTGGTGATAACCCCCCAGCTACAGGTAGCCCTTTGCCTCGATGGCCCGGCTGAAGGCCGGCGCCTGATTGTTCGCTTCGACCCTGAGGCCCTGTCCGAGGCCCTAGGCCTTATCCATGGGCGCCTACTGAGCCAGGATCCCGCAGCCTCGGCAGACCTGCGCAGCGCCCTAGAGCGACTGGGGCCCCTGCGCAGCGACGACCAACTGGGCTTGCGCTTCTGGCCGCGGCTGGGGGAACGGCTGGCCGCCATGGCCCCCAGCCTGACCCTGCAGCCCCTGGTGCATGGCGGTAGCGATCGCCCAGCCCAGGCCCAGGAGCGCCAGGCCAGCGACACCCCACGAGCTGTTAGCAGCGAATTAGCCCTGCTCGAGGCCCTCACCCACGAGGTGCGCACACCGCTGGCCACGATCCGCACCCTGATCCGCTCCTTGCTGCGGCGCAACGACTTGCCGTCGGTGGTGCGCCAGCGCCTCGAGCAGATCGACGGCGAATGCAGTGAGCAAATCGATCGCTTCGGCCTGATCTTCCTAGCGGCCGAGCTGCAACGCCAACCAGGCTGCGAACAGCCCCTTGAAAGCCACGACCTGGCCCGCACCGACCTCAGTGCGGTGCTGCACCAGCAGCAAGAACTGTGGCAGCGGCAACTGGCGCGCCGCGGCCTGGACCTAGAGCTGGCGGTAGCCGATGGCTTGTCGCCGGTGCTGAGCGATCCGGCCCGGCTCGAAACCATGCTGGGCGGTCTTATCGACCGCTTCAGCCGCGGCCTGCCCAGCGGCAGCCGCGTGACCGTGAGCCTGCTGCCGGCCGGCAGCAGGCTGAAGCTGCAGCTCAACAGCGAGGGCCACGACCCCAGCGAGAACGACGGGATGGGGAACGGCGAGCAGAGGGAGCTGGTGGGGCCTGTGCTGAGCTGGAACCCCACCACCGGCAGCCTGCAGCTGAGCCGTCAAGCCACCCAGCGGCTGTTCCATCGGCTCGGCGGTCGCCTCACCGAGCGCAACGGCAGCGGCTTGACCGTGTTTTTCCCGGTTTGCTGAAGGGCCGGTTTGTTGACGGGTGTGAAGAGTGCGGCAGAAGCCCCGATCCGGTCAAAACCACGGTGCTAGTTTCCGGCTGAAACGTTCCAAAGCCATGGCAGCGACGGTGCTCAGCGGTCAACTCCCGAAGTACATCGGCAGCACCGGCGGCCTGCTGAACTCTGCTGAAACTGAGGAGAAATACGCCATCACCTGGAGCAGCCCGAAGGAGCAAGTCTTCGAGCTGCCCACCGGTGGCGCGGCCCACATGAATGCGGGCGAAAATTTGATGTACTTCGCCCGCAAGGAGCAGTGCCTCGCCTTGGGCACCCAGCTGCGCACCAAGTTCAAGCCCCGGATCGAGGATTACAAGATCTACCGGATCTTCCCTGGCGGCGACACCGAGTTCCTGCACCCCAAGGACGGCGTTTTCCCCGAGAAGGTCAATGAGGGTCGCACCATGGTTGGTCATAACCCCCGCCGCATCGGCGCCAACCAAAATCCCGCCAATCTCAAGTTCACCGGCAAGAACACCTTCGACGCTTGAGCTGCGTTAACCAACCCCTATAAAGGCGGGGCCAGGCGCCCCGTTTTTTTTGCCTGCCCGCTTGTCCGATGACCAGCCCCGATCGCGATGGCTTAGCCCAACAGGCTTTTCTCGAGGCAGTCGCGGCTGGCCACAACTTCATCCCCCTCTGGAAGCGCTGGCCTGCAGATCTGGAAACCCCTCTCACCGCCTGGCTGAAGGCCGGAGCTGGTAGCAGTCATGGCGTGCTGCTGGAGTCGGTGGAAGGTGGTGAGCGCATCGGCCGCTGGAGCTTTGTGGTGTCTGATCCGCTCTGGACCCTCACCAGCCGGGGCGACCAAAGTGTGCGCCAGTGGCGCACCGGCTCCGAGGAGCGGCTGCAGGGCAACCCCTTCGACCTGCTGCGCCAGTGCCTAGAGCCCCTATCCAGCCCGCCGATCCCCGGTCTGCCACCGGTGGGCCAGCTATTTGGCTTCTGGGGCTACGAGCTGATCCGTTGGATCGAACCCAGCGTGCCGGTACATCCGGCGGCCGAGGGTGCACCGCCTGATGGCTGCTGGATGTTGGCCGACAGCCTGCTGGTGTTCGACCAGGTGAAGCGCCAGATCACCGCAGTGGCCTACGCCGATTTGAGTGGCGGCCAGGATCCACAGGCCGCCTACGCCGCGGCCGCAGCCCGCATCCAGGCCCTAGAGGAGCGCATGCACGCCCCCCTGCCGGGTGCCGGCACCCCCCTGAACTGGCACGACGCCACTGCCGGTGACATCGCTGCCAATTTGCGGACCACCAGCAACGTCGGCCAGGAGGCTTTCGAAGCCGCCGTGAGCTGCGGGGAAGGGCACATCGAAGCTGGCGACGTGTTCCAGCTGGTGCTCAGCCAGCGGCTGGAAACCCGCATCGATCGCGATCCCTTCGAGCTCTACCGCAGCCTGCGGATGGTGAATCCCTCGCCCTACATGGCGTTTTTCAACTTCGGCGGATGGTATCTGATCGGCTCCAGTCCGGAGGTGATGGTGAAGGCAGAACCAACGGCCGCAGGGGGAGTGAAGGCTTCTTTACGGCCAATCGCAGGCACGCGCCCCCGGGGCGCCGATGAGGCCGAAGACCTGGCCCTGGAGGCGGAGCTGCTGGCTGATCCCAAGGAGCGGGCCGAGCACGTGATGCTGGTGGATCTGGGCCGCAACGACCTGGGCCGCGTCTGCCAGCCAGGCACCGTCAAGGTGAGCGAGCTGATGGTGATCGAGCGCTACTCGCACGTAATGCACATCGTGAGCCAGGTGGAGGGCCTGCTGGCCGAGGGCCAAACGGTATGGGACCTGCTGATGGCCTCCTTCCCCGCCGGTACGGTCAGTGGCGCTCCCAAAATTCGGGCTATGCAGCTGATCCACGCCCTGGAGCCCGACGCCCGAGGCCCATACTCCGGGGTGTATGGCGGGGTTGACCTGGCTGGCGCACTCAACACCGCTATCACCATTCGCACGATGGTGGTGCTACCCCACCCCGAAGGAGGCTGGCGGGTGCAGGTGCAAGCCGGCGCTGGAGTAGTGGCCGACTCCAAGCCTGAACTCGAATACCAGGAAACCTTGAACAAAGCCCGCGGCATGCTCAAAGCCCTGGCCTGCCTGCTGCCGGCCCAGCCATGAGCGCCCCCCTGTTGCTTAAAGGTTTTGAGGTGGAGCTCTACACCGGCCGTGCCGATGGCACGGTGGTGGGCTGCAGCGCCGAGGCTGCGGCCGCCCTCGAGGGGTTCGTAACCGAGCCCGATTGCCGCAACCTCGAATACATCACTCCCCCGGATGCCGACTACGCCCGGCAACTGCAACTGCTGCTCGAGCCCCGCCAACGGCTGCGCCGCTGGCTCGCCAGCCGCCAGCTCACCCTGCTGCCCGGCAGCACGCTGAGCCTGGGGGACAGCCAGCGTTTTGAGCGCTCAGATCCGGCCAATCCGTATCACGGCTACATCGAGGCCACCTACGGCACCAAGGTGGTTACAGCCAGTGTGCACATCAACTTGGGGCTCACCGCAGGCCACGGCCTCGAGCCGATGACCAGCCTGTTTGCGGGCCTGCGCCTGATGCGCTGCGAAGCGTCCCTGCTCCTGGCCCTCAGCGCCAGCTCGCCCTTTCTCGACGGGGTTGTAACCGCTGCCCATTCCCAGCGCTGGCTGCAGTTTCCCCTGACGCCAGCGGAGGTGCCCCTGTTCCTGGATCACCAGCACTACATCAGCTGGATGGGCGAGCAACTGGCCTTGGGCACCATGCAAAACGTGCGCCATCTCTGGACATCAGTGCGGCCCAATGGCGACAACCGGCCCCACGACCTCAACCGGCTGGAGATTCGCATTTGCGATCTGGTCACCGATCCACTCGTGCTTTTGGCGATTACGGCCTTCGCCGAACTGCGCTTACAGCAGTTGATGCGAGAACCGGAGCGCTACGACCCACTCCAGGCCAGCAGCCTGGACCCATCCCAGCTAGCCGCCCTCGCCGATGCCAACGACCGGGCCGCAGCCCGCTCCAGCCTTGATGCCAGCGTGATGCACTGGCGCAATGGGGCCCCGATCCAGGTCCGAGACTGGCTTGCTCAGGAGCTGGCAGATCTGGCTCCACTTGCTGAAGAGCTGGGCCTAACCCGGGTGCTCGCCCCCCTGCAGGGCGTCCTTGACCAGGGCAACCAGGCCATGAGCTGGCTAGCCGGACACCAGGCTGGCCTGTCGATCCCGACCCTGCTCAACCAGACCGTCGAGGCGATGGCAAGCCAGGAGGCCGAGCTACTTGAGGCAATCGCCACAGACGGGGTGCCTGGTCCTTTGGGATGATCGAAAATCACTCCGCCGCCAATTCAGCTCCAATGCGGCAGTCCATGCCCACT
The DNA here is from genome assembly GCF_024346235.1 of Cyanobium sp. BA5m-21. Taxonomy (NCBI): domain Bacteria; kingdom Bacillati; phylum Cyanobacteriota; class Cyanophyceae; order Synechococcales; family Prochlorococcaceae; genus Cyanobium; species Cyanobium sp. BA5m-21. The sequence goes on along the minus strand of NZ_JAGQCO010000032.1, from coordinate 7,981 downwards.
CCCGCTGCAGCCAGCGAAGCGATACCGGCTTCCCAGCGGGTCACGCGGCTGCTGGGCGAGCGTCTCGAATTAGTTGAAGATCTCTGGGAGACGGTGCTGCGCAGCGAGTGCCCCCCCGAGCAGGCCGAGCGACTGCTGCGCCTCAAGCAGCTGAGTGACCCAGACGAGGCTGATGTCACTGGGGCGATCGTGCAGCTGATCCGCGAGATGGATCTGGCCGAGGCAATCGCCGCGGCCAGGGCCTTTTCTCTTTATTTCCAGCTGGTCAACATCCTCGAGCAACACATCGAGGAGGACACCTACCTCGACAGCCTCAAAAACCAGGAAAATGGCCCCAGCGATCCCTTCCTGCCGGCCCTCGCCAACCAGACCGACCCGGCCACCTTTCGCCAGCTGTTCGCCCGCCTGCGCAGCCTGAATGTGCCGCCAGCCCAGCTGGAGAAGTTGCTGCGCACCCTCGACCTGCGGCTGGTGTTCACCGCCCACCCCACCGAAATTGTGCGCCATACGGTGCGGCACAAGCAGCGGCGTGTGGCCACCTTGATCCAGAAACTGGAGCAGGGCAGCGGCCTCAATTGCCTTGAGCGCCAAGGCCTGAGACTCCAGCTAGAGGAGGAGATCCGGCTCTGGTGGCGCACCGACGAACTACACCAGTTCAAACCGACGGTGCTCGACGAGGTCGACTACGCCCTGCACTACTTCCAGCAGGTGCTCTTCGACGCCATGCCCCAGCTACGCGATCGCATTCGCGCCGCCCTGAAGCTGAGCTATCCAGACGTGGAACCGCCACGGGATTCGTTCTGCACCTTCGGCTCCTGGGTGGGCTCAGACCGGGACGGCAACCCCTCGGTGACACCGGACATCACCTGGCGCACCGCCTGCTATCAACGCCAGCTGATGCTGGAGCGCTATCTCAAGGCGGTGAACGAGCTCAGTGACCAGCTCAGCATCTCGATGCAGTGGAGCCAGGTGAGCCCGGCCCTGCTGGAGTCGCTGGAAATGGACCGGCTGCGCTTCCCGGAGATCTACGAGGAGCGGGCTGCCCGCTACCGACTCGAGCCCTACCGGCTCAAGCTCAGCTACACCATGGAGCGGCTGCGGCTCACCCACCAACGCAACCAGCAACTGGCCGATGCCGGCTGGGAGTCTCCCTGCGATGGCAGCGCCCCACCGCCGCCGATGGGGGGCAGCATGGCCCCCGCTCCCACCCAGGAGTTGCACTACAGCACGGTTGATGAATTCCGCTACGACCTGGAACTGATCCAAGACAGCCTCGAGCGCACTGGCCTGAGCTGCGAATCGCTGCAGCACCTGATCAGCCAGGCCCAGATCTTTGCCTTCTGCCTTGCCAGCCTGGACATCCGCCAGGAGAGCACCCGCCACAGCGATGCCCTCGACGAACTCAGCCGCTACTTGCAGTTAGCCGTGCCCTACGGCGAGATGGATGAGGCCCAGCGGGTCGAATGGCTGCTCAGCGAAATCCAGACCCGCCGCCCCCTGCTGCCGCCCACGGCCAAATGGAGTGCCGCCACAGCCGAAACCTTCGCCGTGTTCCGGATGCTGCAGAGGCTGCAGCAGGAATTCGGATCGCGTATTTGCCGCACCTATGTGATCTCGATGAGTCACACGGTGTCCGATTTGCTGGAGGTGCTGCTGCTGGCCAAGGAGGCCGGGCTAGTAGACCCACTTGCCCAGCGCGCCGGCCTGCTGGTGGTGCCGCTGTTTGAAACGGTGGAGGATCTCCAGAAGGCGCCAGCGGTGATGGGCACCCTGTTCCGCCATCCTTTTTACCTAGCCCTGCTGGGCAGTGACGGTGGCCAGCCACTCCAAGAAGTGATGCTGGGCTACTCCGACAGCAATAAGGATTCGGGCTTCCTCTCCAGCAACTGGGAAATCCATAAGGCCCAGATCGCCCTGCAGCGTCTGGCCATCGAGCACGGCGTCGCCCTGCGCATCTTCCACGGCCGGGGCGGCTCGGTGGGCCGCGGTGGTGGGCCCGCCTATCAGGCGATCCTGGCCCAGCCAAGCGGCACCCTCAGCGGCCGCATCAAGATCACCGAACAGGGGGAGGTGCTGGCCTCCAAATACTCCCTGCCGGAGCTAGCGCTCTACAACCTGGAAACGGTCACCACCGCCGTGTTGCAGAACAGCCTGGTGAGCAGCCCCGTTGACGAAACCCCCAGCTGGAACGAGCTGATGGGCCGACTGGCGGCCCGCTCCCGCGACCACTACCGGGCCCTGGTGCACGACAACCCCGACCTGGTGGCCTTCTTCCAGCAGGTGACCCCAATCGAAGAGATCAGCAAGCTGCAGATCTCCAGCCGCCCGGCCCGCCGCAAGAGTGGCGCCAAGGACCTCTCAAGCCTGCGGGCCATCCCCTGGGTATTCGGCTGGACCCAGAGCCGCTTCCTGTTGCCCAGCTGGTTTGGGGTGGGAGCCGCCCTGCAGGAGGAGCTCGACCAGGATCCAGGCCAGCTGGAGCTACTGCGGTTGCTCTACCAGCGCTGGCCGTTCTTCCGCATGCTGATTTCCAAAGTGGAGATGACCCTCTCCAAGGTGGATCTCGACCTGGCCCACCACTACGTCCAGGCCCTGGGCCGCAGCGAAAACCGCGAGGCCTTTGAAGCAATCTTCCAGTCGATCGCTGCCGAATTTGGCCTTACCCGCGATCTGGTGCTGGCGATCACCGGCCACAGCCGACTGCTGGATGGCGATCCTGCCTTGCAGCTCTCGGTGGATCTACGCAACCGCACGATCATTCCGCTCGGCTTCCTGCAGGTGGCCCTGCTCAGACGCCTGCGCGACCAAAACCGCCAACCACCGATGAGTGAAACGAGCGCCAGCAGCAGCGACGATGGGCGCACCTATAGCCGCAGTGAACTGCTGCGAGGCGCCCTGCTCACTATCAACGGCATCGCGGCGGGCATGCGCAACACCGGCTGAGTCCATTCCCTTCAGCCCCTACCTAGATCAGCCCAGCTCTGGACTCCCTCTTGATCCCGTTCCGCAGCCAGCCCCAAGCCCCACAACTGAGGGATGGTTACCACCTGCTGGCCGATGGCCTACTGCCCAGTGCCGAAGCGCTCAACAGGCTGCTGGTGGCAGCGGGTGATCAGCCCCGGCAGCCTGAGCGCTGGCAGCGGGTGCTGGAGCTAAGCGTTTGGCACTTGGGCGTGGCGGGCCCCGATGGCCAGCTGGTGGGTTTTGTCAGAGCTACCAGCGACCTCGCCCTCAATGCCAACCTCTGGGACCTTTGCGCCGATCCTGCCGATCCAGCTGAGGCAGAGATCCTGGCGGTGCTTGTCCATGCCGCCTTGGGCCGATTGCGCCGGGAGCTGGCGGGGTGCAGTATTTCGCTTTCAGCCCCGCCCCAGGCCCTTGCTGCCCTGGAGCGCTACGGGTTTGCCGTGGATCCGGGGGGCATCCGCGCCATGGGGCTCAAGCTGGAGAATTGATCTCAAGCTAGAGAGTTGATTTCAAGCTGGGCTTGGGCCGCAAACCACAGTTCCTAAGCAAAAACCCCACCGCCTGGGCCTTAACTGCCTCGGCGGTGGGGAGAGGTGGGGCGGGATGCGGTTGGGTGACGAGCATGGAGGGACTCGAACCCCCGACCCTCAGAACCGGAATCTGATGCTCTATCCAACTGAGCTACATGCCCTTAATGGCACCCTGCCTGACTTACCTTAACCGCACACCGCATCAGACCCATCCGGCTGCATCGCCTGGAGCTGCTGCGTTTCCGCAATATCAGTCGGCTGGAGCTGAGCCTGGAAGCTCCCCGGCTGCTGGTGATCGGGGCCAATGGCGAGGGCAAATCCAACCTGCTGGAAGCGGTGGAATTACTTGGCTGCCTGCGATCCCACCGCACCAGTAGCGATCGTGATTTGATCCAGCACGGCGAGGCCAGCGGCCAGGTGCGCGCCCTCACCAGCGGCGGGGACCAGCTGCAGCTGGAGCTGCGCCGAAGTGCCGGCAGGCAGGCCCAGCGCAACGGCAAGCAGCTGGAGCGCCAGCTTGACCTGCTGGGTTCGCTGCGCTGCGTGGGCTTCAGCGCCCTCGACCTCGAGCTGGTGCGGGGCGAGCCCGCTGGCCGGCGTCAGTGGCTCGACCGGGTGGTGCTGCAGCTCGAGCCTCTCTACGGCGACCTGCTGAGTCGCTACGGCCGGCTGCTACGCCAGCGCAGCCAATTGCTGCGGCGCGGCCTGGGGGGAACCAGCCTGCTGGCCCTACTCGACACCTTTGATCTGCAAATGGCCGTGATCGGCACCCGCTTACACCGGCGCCGCTTCCGAGCGATCCGGCGCCTCGAGCCCCTGGCCGCAGCCTGGCAGGAGCGGCTCAGCGGAGGCCGTGAACAGCTGCAACTGAATTACCAAAGCGGCACCGTCTTGGCGGGAGAGGAGGCTGAGGAGCCTTGGCGTCAATCCCTGCTTGAGCAGCTACAGCTTCAACGCCAAGAGGAACTGCGGCTGGGGCAATGCACGGTGGGGCCCCACCGGGACGAGCTAGAGCTGGCCTTGGCCGGCCAACCGGCCCGCCGCTACGGCTCGGCTGGCCAGCAACGCACCCTGGTACTGGCCCTCAAGCTGGCTGAGCTCGAGCTTGTGGGCTCCGTCCTGGGGGAGCCACCCCTACTGCTCCTCGACGACGTGCTCGCCGAGCTAGACCCGGAGCGGCAACAATTGCTGCTCGAGGCGGTGGGCGAAGGTCACCAGTGCCTGGTGAGTGCCACCCACCTGGGAGCCTTCAGTGGGGGCTGGCAAGCCGAAAGCCAGGTGGTGCGGATGCGCGCCGGCCAGCTCGATCCGAAGATGCCAACTGACTTGGACAGCTAGGCCCCAATACCTGGCTGACAGCGTATGGTTGGAAGCTTGTTTGGTCGGATTCGATGACCCAGACCCTGCCCTGCCTCCACCCGAACCCGGGATGGACCGAGGCCCCTGCTGCTACCACCGCAGCCTCTCCCCTGCCTCACCAGATTTCCGAAACGGTCGGAAAACACTGCATCCTTGAGCTTTATGGCTGCGACAGCGCCAAGCTCGACGACGAAGCCTTCCTGAGGGACACCATCACCGCAGCAGCGAAGCGTGCCGGTGCCACCCTCCTCAACCTGATCACCCACCGATTCGAACCCCAAGGGGTTACGGGATTGGCCTTGCTGGCCGAATCCCATATCTCGATTCACACTTGGCCGGAATCGGGCTACGCGGCGGTTGATGTGTTCACCTGCGGTGATCACACGATGCCGGAGAAAGCCTGTGCGGTACTCGCCGCCGAGCTTTCAGCCAACGACCACAAGCTCACCAGCTTCCGCCGCGAGACACCGCCGTCGATTGCTGAGAGCCCGCGTGATCCGTTGCAGGAGCATGGCTTCACCGCCGCGGTGACCCTCTGATCTCAGCCGGCTAACCACCGGTTGGCGGAGCCCAGTTCCCGGTTGAGCTTGCCGCTCACCAGCCCCTCCAGATCCAGCCCAACGGCGCTAAAGCCCAACTCCAGGAAGGCCGCCACCAGCGCCTGCCTGGTTTCGGGCTTGGCCCACAAACCCAGGGCGCGATCCAATTGGGCGGGAGGCAGTTCAATCCGAGCCGTCTGGCCCTGGGAGCGCACGCGCACCTGGGGCCATCCCCTTGCCAACAACCAGGCTTCCGCTGCAGCCACCCGCTCCAGCCGCTCCGCCGTGATCGGTTCGCCGTAGGGAAAGCGCGAAGCCAGACACGGCTGGGCAGGCTTGTCCCACCAGGGCAATCCCAGGGACCGAGAAATTTGGCGTACGCCGGCCTTGTCGAGGCCCACCTCGGCCAGGGGCGAACGCACTCCGAATTCCTTTGCGGCCCGAATGCCGGGCCGATGATCATCTAGATCCTCGGCATTGACGCCATCGAGCACGGTCGCCCCTGCCGCCGCGGCCGCGATCGGCGCCAGCAGCCGGTGCAGCTCCCGCTTGCAGGCGTAGCAGCGCTGGTCCGGATTACTGGCGTAGGCCGGATCTGCCAGCTCCGCCGTAGCGATCTCCCGGTGGGTGATCCGCAGCCAACGAGCCTGCTCCGCCGCCTCCGCCCGCAGGTGGGGGGCTAGGGCCGGAGACACACCCGTAATCGCCAAAGCCGCCTCGCCGCGTTGCTCTACGGCGAGAGCAGCTACTAGGGAACTATCAACGCCACCGGAATAGGCCAGCACGAGCCGATCTAGGCACGCCAACTGCTGACGCAGCGAAGCCAGCGCCAGCTCCAACGGCGGCGGCAACAGCTCCAACGGGGAAAACAGCATCGCCACCAAACTCCTGCCCAGATCTTGGCAACCCCTACCCCAATGACGCCGGTAACATCGCCATATGAGCAGCACCCAGACGCCGCAACGGGGAACAGGCCGGGGTATCGGCATCCGTACGGCGGCCGGCAGCGATGAGCGCGCCCACGGCCAGCTGCACGTCTATGACGGCGATGGCAAGGGCAAAAGCCAGGCGGCCCTAGGGGTGGTTCTGCGCACCATCGGCCTGGGTATCTGCGAGGAAAAACGCACACGGGTGCTGCTGCTGCGCTTCCTAAAGGGGCCCGGCCGGGCCTACGACGAAGATGCCGCCATCGAAGCCCTGCAACAGGGCTTCCCCCACCTGATCGACCAGGTGCGCACCGGCAGGGGAGACTTTTTTAGCGCCGAGGAAGCCACCCGCTTCGACCGGCAGGAGGCGCAGCGGGGCTGGGACATTGCCAAAGGGGCCATCGCCAGCGACCTCTACTCGGTGGTGGTGCTCGACGAGCTCAACCCGGTGCTGGATCTGGGCCTGCTTGATATCGAAGATGTAGCCCGCACCCTGGCGGCCAAACCCGACGGCATGGAAGTGATCTGCACAGGTCGCGGTGCGCCCCGCCAGCTGGTGCAACTGGCCGACCTGCACTCAGAAATGCGTGCCCACCAGGGCCCCGGAGGCCTGGAAGGCGTCGAGATTTACACCGGTGAAGGCAAGGGGAAATCCACCAGCGCCCTAGGCAAGGGGCTGCAGGCGATCGGCCGTGGCATCAGCCAGGACAAAAGCCACCGGGTGCTGATTCTGCAGTGGCTCAAAGGTGGCGCTGGCTATACCGAAGATGCCGCCATCGCCGCTCTGCGCGAGAGCTATCCCCACCTGGTGGATCACCTGCGCTCCGGGCGCGATGCAATCGTGTGGCGCGGCCAGCAGCAGCCGATCGACTACGTGGAAGCTGAGCGGGCCTGGGAGATCGCCCGGGCCGCCATCTCTAGTGGCCTCTACAAAACGGTGATCCTCGATGAGATCAACCCGACAGTGGATCTGGAGCTACTGCCGGTGGAGCCGATCGTGCAAACCCTGCTGCGCAAGCCCGCTGAAACGGAAGTAATCCTCACCGGCCGCTGTAAAAACCGCCCTGCCTATTTCGATCTGGCTTCGGTGCACTCCGAGATGGTGTGCCACAAGCATTACGCCGAGCGCGGCGTCGATCTCAAACGGGGCGTGGATTACTGATGCTGGATTACTTACTGAGACCAGGCCTCAGTAGCGCATCACGCTCGGATCCACCTCCTGGCTCCAGGCGTCGATGCCGCCGGTCACGTTGATGCCGTCGATGCCGTGGCGCTTGAGGGCGATCAGGGCCTTGGCGCTGCGGCCGCCCAGTTTGCAGTGGGCGTAGAGGGTTTTGCCCGCCGCCAGCTGCTGGATGCGTTCCACGGCCGTGCCGTTCTCGATCTGATCGAGGGGGATCAGCACGGCGCCGGGGATCACGGCGATGTCCGCCTCAGGGGGGTTGCGCACATCGATCAGCACCAGGCCGGAGGTGTCGCCATCGAGCAGGCCCTTGAGCTCGCCCACGCTGATGCTCTCCACCGCACCGGCTTCTTCCTGGCCGGGGGCGCTGCCGCCCACGCCGCAGAACTCCTGGTAGTCGATCAGTTTGTCGATCACCGGGCGCTCGGGGTTGGGCCGCAGTTTGAGCTCGCGGAACTTCATGCCCAGGGCATCGAA
>NZ_JAGQCO010000031.1:0-28778 GCF_024346235.1 Cyanobium sp. BA5m-21 | reverse complement strand
AAGCTGAGTGGCTCCGAAATCAAGTGACTTGCTTTGATTTGCTGTCATGGGGCTATGGGATTAGCGGACTTGCTTTGTTAATTAGGATATAAGTCGTTAGACGTCTTTGGGACATCTAATCCCTTTGTTTTTGCCGGTTTGGGAGCTCTGTTACTCAATAGGGCTGGTTTGAGCAATGGATCAGCTTAATGGTGTGATGCTTGCGATCTTGCCCCCCTCGCGGTGAATAAGTTGATACTGCTCAGATAGCTTGTTGAATGGGACGAAGAGTACTCTGTTTGCTTTCCTATAGCGTGATGTGGGGCGCACGTTATTGGCCCTGTAGGCTGTTACTTCAACTCGATAGACTTTGCCTGCTTCACCTGCGAGTACACCTATCCGGGTAACGGGATCTGTCAGGTTGGCAGCTGGGCGGAAGCTCCAGCCTTGGGAATCTTGTGATGAGGGAGCTACCACAGGAAGGGGGCGGTTCTGATAGGCAGCACCGCCAAGACGACTCCTGATTCCAGCCAAGTTGCCTTTTAGGCTGCTGCTGCTGTTGCCGCGTAGCAACTGGAATGACCAGGTGAACTCTTGAAGCGTTGCACAGGATTCTGTTTTCCACCCACGCTGATATGGAACTGTCCACTCACCAAAGGTGTTCTGATATTCGTCAGAATCCAAGAAGCTGTCGATGTCTGCTTCGTAACCACTTGTATCTAGTCTTTCGGCATGCCCTCGCATCTCCTCAAAATCTGCTGGAGCACGTCCGAGTAGGTGGCGAAAAGCTAGTTCGATATAGCGGTAGCGGGCGCATGAGTCAAAAAAGCGCGTGCTATAAAGATCGCTTTTTGCGATACGTCTTACCAGTTCTCTAACGCTGATCTCGCCTAGCTTGAACTGCGATTCTGCAACAACTTGTCGTTCGCTCTCCATGACGTAGGCATTCCCAAGCACCTGTCTGTAGACAGCCCGGATTACTGACTCCTTCGCTTGGTCGTCGTCCCCTGGAACTAGCTCACGTGGTGCCTCGCACTCTTGGGAGAAGCTCTCCACACCCAGGATGGAGGCTGGACCAAACGGCATGACTTTCGTGGCGATACCTTGCAATTATCCCCGGCATCCCATAGCCATCGACCGCAGCTTTATAAACCTCAATCTTTTGTTTCAATCGCTTCGCTTTGTCTGGCCTTGCCAGCTAGCTATGCTGATTGCTCCGCTGATCCTAGCAACGATTCAAGTGTCGTTCGGGTGGCTTGCCGGGTGAGTGGGTTCCAGCAATCCAGTTCCATGTGAGAGCGCGTTAGGAGGTTTGTTAGCTGTTTCTTGTCCAGGCCTGTTACCTGACTGAAGTCAGCGCCCTGAATACTTTCAGCCCCATCTAGGATTGCCTCTGTTAAATCAGCAGCCCTAAAGTCTGCCTGCTGTATCTGACTGCCGGTAAAGCGTGTTGCGATGCAGCGACAGCCTTGCAGTTTCGCAAACCTTAGGTCTGCTCCGACAAAACGTGTTCCGTCTAATACTGCACCACTTAAGTCACATCCGCTTAGGTACGCACCCATGAAGTTGGTGTGCCGAAGATCCATACCCCTGAGATCTGCACCATTCAGAAAGGCCCCATTAAGAGCTGCGCCAGGGCCTACCGCTCCTGACTTTTCAAGATCAAAACCAGCCGGTACACGAGTCTTTCTGTCATAACGCGCAAGTGTTAGATTGCATCCTTCTAGTAGACAGGCGCTTAGGTCTGTTCCCCTTATATCTATGCGACAAAGGTTCGCCTGGCGCAGGTCAAGTGGTTGCAGAACACGGTTGTTCCAGCATGCACCGCGCGCATCTACGGGTTGATGCTGAGCCGCAGTAGGTTTCGACTTTTCAGGAGCACTCCATTGGCTTGGATCTTCCGGCAACAAAGATGCTTGATGCTTTTGATTCATGTTTAGATGGGATTCGATTCGCTAGTAATCAGAAACGTTTGTGTTCTGTGGTTTCGCTTGCTTTGGTAATGGGTTGCCAGGTTTACTTGTCTTCCTGTCTGGGCATGGTTGGTAGCAAGGCCTTGATCAGATTATCAAAAGCCTTGTCGAGGCAGGTTGTCTCGCGAAGATGGCCAGAAGCTTCTAGGACTTGTGTGGTTAGTGTACGCATCTGGGCTAGGATATACATCATCGCAGGGATAGGCACTTCCATCTCCTTGTATAACTGACGTAATGCTCTCATTCCTGCCGCATCTGTTACTTCTGTGCAATCGCACGCCACCCCGTAAATGATCACTCGCAGAAACTGTTGGCAATCTCGCCAGCAGGCTTCTGCTCTTGGTTCGGGGTGTAATTTTCCGCCAGGCAGGATGAGCTGTGGTTGTTGGGCTAGTAATTGTTGTCTTGCTTTATCAATCACCTGGTTTGACTCAGCTATCAGTAGCCCAATGGCATGTTCTGAGGTTTTGCAATATTTGCATATCTCTTCTAATTCTTCTGTGTTTAGGAACCGTTTTGAAGTATCGGCTTTAGCTACCACCGCTCTCACTGCTTCGGGAAGGCTGTCGCGATTGCTTAGGCCGCATACTTTTGCAGCCTTGGCCAGTTGGCTGATCTCCATCTTTCGATCTGCTTCTGTAGTCAGGTTCACGATTCCACAGGAGTTGCGGTAAGCCAGCCATGTCGCTCCAAATGGAAAGCCCATATTGCTTTCCCGCCTAGGCCTGGACAGTGTTCAGATGCTAGATCCACCAGTTCTTCTGACACTCCGAGGTTTTTGAGCAGATCCTTTGCTTGGGCCGTTCCTTCTACCAACGCAGAACGTATTGCAGCTCCGACTACCCAGGTCAGATTGGTTTCTGACAGTTCGCCGCTATTACTCTCGCAGGCAAGCAGAATATTGTTGTTGTCAGGATTTTTGTTGTGATGGGATTTCCAAAGCCCAATGTCGTCAATTCTGAGGTCTATACGCAGGCGTGCCTCGCTTGGTCCGTACTGAATTTCCTGTTCCTCTCCGGCTTGTTTTACCAAGTCTTTTATGCTTAAAATTTCTTCGGGCGGCATGACGTTTTTGTTTTGGCAAGAGGACGGTTTCCCCGGCTGTATGACTTTTGCCGAATCTTTTGGACGTCTAATTCTTCACGGCTACTGTCTTTGTGCTCACTTTTGCCCATCTCTTTATCTTTTGTTCAATAAAAATAGCCTCCCTTCTATGGGGAGGCTATTGATCACGTTCTAAAAAACAGCTTGCTCAAACAAGCGCGTTGATTGCGTAATCGAGGTAATTATTTGCCTCTGTTGCTGCTTCGCCGGCAAGGCCATGGTTGGCTTTGATGTAGTTAAGAGCTTCCACATACCAAGAGGGGGAGAGTTCAAAAGCGCGATTGATTTCATCAATCCCGGCAATCAGGTACTCATCCATGGGGCCGGTGCCACCAGCCACGAGGCAGTAGGTGACCATGCGGAGGTAGTAGCCGATGTCACGGGAGCACTTAGCCTTGCCACGGGCATCAGAGGCATAGTTTGCGCCTTGCATCTGGGTGGTGTAGGGGAACTTGTTGTAAACGGCTTGAGCAGCGCCGTTCACCAAGTTGTCTGCGTTGGCTGTTAGGCCCTTGGCTGCTGCAAGAGCATTTTTGGCGCGGTCAAAGCGACCAAAAGCGGAGTTGAGCTCAGTGTTTGAAAGGAACCGTCCCTGAGAATCAGCTGCTGCGACGGCTTCGGTAAGGGGAGTCTTCATGGGAAGAGGGGAATAAGTTGGTTTGAATTTTTAGTGAGCTGATCAGCCGACGGCTGCTGCAGCGCGGTCGAAGTAGGTGCCGATCTCGCTGATTAAAGCTGTGCAGTCTCCCTGGGTGATGCCGTTGCGGTTGTTGGCAATTGCAATGGCTGCATCCTTCATCTTACGAACTCCTTCAGCAACCGAAGCTCCAGGAACTCCGAGTGCCAGGTAGGTCTCACGCAGGCCGTTGAGGCAGCGGTCTTCCAGCACGGATGCATCGCCGTTGAAAATCGCGTAGGTGATGTAACGGAGGATGATGTCCATGTCGCGTAGGCACGCAGCCATGCGGCGGCTGGTGTAGGCGTTCCCACCAGGAGCTGTTAGCGCTGGCTGAGCTTCAAAAAGATCGCGGGCCGCATTGGTGACGATCTTGGATGCGTTGGAGGTGATGCGGTTCACAGCATCCATACGCTTGTTGCTCTCGGAAACCATCGCCGCAAGCGCGTCGATTTGACCGGCGTTGATGAATTCGCCACGGGCATCAGCCTGGGCTACAACCTTGGTGAAGGCGTCGAACATTGGGAGGCTCCTAGTCGCGACGAAGAGTCGGAAGGGTGGATAGGGGTTCCAGGCTGGTCAGGGCCCAGGGCTGCGCAATGCCCCTTGTGGGCAGGAAGCAGCAACCTGGCTGTTGTCAACTTGGTTCGCCCATTCTCTTCAAGATGCCTGCTTGCTTACTGCTCCCTTAACAAACGGTCACTGCTCTAAGGCCTGGTGGGCTTGGTCGGTGCAAATGGCCACAGCAAGTACCTCATTTTGAGCTCAATAAAGCGGTGGGTGTGGTGGTTTTCAAAAAACTTGGCCGCGTCCAGCCTCCGAATGACCAGTGACTCGAGCCCTTGAGGCGTTCGCAGGACATTGCGTACTGATCGGCAGGCACCCGCTTGTTATTCCCATTAATTCGCTCACTTTTGCATGTGTCATGGCCGCGCGACCCATATGGGCCTGTTTTGATCGGATTACAAGTCTTTTACAATCGTTGCAAACGCTGCGCTGCAGGCCCTTGGGGCGCCAACCCCTGGCGCCTTCTGGCTGCGCCGATACCATCCGCCCATTCCATGGGCAATGGTTATGGCTGTTGAGCTAACGGTTGCAGACTGCACCCAGCGGCTGGCTGACCAGCTGCAGACCCTCTCGGAGGTGGCTGAAGCGATCACCTTCCGGCTGCTTGAACTGGAGGAGCGGCTTGCCGCCCAGGAGTTGAGGCTCGAGCCCCTGCTTGAGTGCCATGCCGATAGCCAGGGCTTGCTCGCTGACGAGACGGAGCTACGACTCGATGACACCGAAGACCGACTGGCTCGCCTTGAAGGCTTGCTAAAAGGCATCGAGAATCGAGGGGTAGGCCGTCACCTGCGTCCAGTTGTTCCCCCCCAGCTGGCCCTTGCCCAGGAGGCTCAGCAGGAGAGCTTTCTTGATGACAGCCTGGTCGAGCAGCCCTTCCTTGATGAAGAGGAGCAACCCTTCCTCGATGAGCTCAGCGCCTGACATTCAATCCCGCTACTTCTCAAACCAATGGGCTGGTATTTCGTCACTGTAGTCGTGGGTGCGGGCAAATTCAAAGGGACCCGCCAGCGATCCCCAAAGATGTTCGTGGGTGATGGGATCGTGGCCCCTGTCGATTGTGCGCATGCCAGCTGGGTCTAGTTCCAGCCGGCTCACCAGGTAGGAGGTAGCTCCCTTGCGTTCCACCAGACAGCGACATCCAGGCTCCACTTCCCCTACGAATCCTTCGCTCTCTTCGCGTACCACGTAGGCGCAGCCATCGAGGGGCATGAGGTCACTGGATTGAATGCAGCCACGGAGTTCGTTGTCCTCAACCGCTCCCCAGAAGCGTTGATCGTCTGCCAGCGCCTGGTTGACGATCGTTAGCTGGTCGTTCTGTGCTTCCGCCCTCAATACCCGAATTCGGTAGGGAGCTGCCGGGTTAATCGCATAGCTCTGTTCCAGCAGCAGGGAGCCCGGTGCCAGCTGGGGGAGGGGACGTAATTTGACCAGGATGTGGGCGTATAGGGGCGGATTCTCAAAAGCCTGCTCCTGGTTGTTGAAGCCACCGCTCAACATCCGCACCAATCGCTCCAAGGAGCTCGCCATCACGCCAGTTCACGGCTGTGAAGATGACGCTACTGGCTGGGCTCGGCCAACCCCAGGAGGCGGAGTCGAAAAGTGGCTACTTGCTGAGCCAGCTCTGGTTGGTTTTGCAGAAAGGGGTGCTCGCCAAGCCCTTCGAGAATCAGGTCGACCTTGGCTGCTGGATCGAGTCCGTGGTGGGGGTCGAGTTGTTCATGTTTTTGCCAGGCTTCATCGAAAGCCTGAGCAAAGCTGTCGGCGTTATTGAACACCCGGTTGGAGTTCAGTGGATGTTCACGCATGGTGCTGCAATATTCAGCTGTTTCTAGTTGAGCCATCCCAAACCCTGCAGGCTTTTCGCGGAAGGAAAGTAGTGGGATGAGAATGCCAGGACCCAGATTTGAACTGGGGACACGGCGATTTTCAATCGCCTGCTCTACCAACTGAGCTATCCCGGCCCGTCGCCTAAGCGACGAATCGATCTTAGATCACGACCCTGCCATGGGGTTCGGGCCAGGCAGGCCATGCCAGCCACCTGCCAGCCCTGGTCGCGCAGGCTGTCAGCGGCGGCGCAGGCCGTAGCACCCGTCGTGAGGATGTCGTCCAACAGCACCACCGCAGGTTTATCCCGGGGGTGCTGTTGCTGCCCAGACGCGGAGCAGCGAAAGGCTCCTGCCTGGTTAGCCCAGCGCAGCTCGCGGCCTAGATGGTGCTGGCCCAGCACTGCCCGACTGCGTTGCAGGAGGGGTACTTGGCGCCAGCCCAGTTGCCAGCTAAGGGCTCTGCCCAGGAGGCTGGGCAGAGGGTTGGCTCGCCGCTTCCAGCTGGGGATCGCAACCAGCAGGGGTGGTCTGGCCCAAGGTTCGGCGCCCAGTCCTGTGGCTAGTTGCTGTGCCAGAACTGCCACCATTGCTGGATTCGGATGGGTGCGCAGATAAAGAAGCTGCCGGCGCAGCTGCCCCGAGTACATGCCAGCGGCCCACCAATGGATGGGATCACTGCCCTGGCGTCCCCCCACGGCTAATTCCGCCGCCAGATCGGCGTGCAGGCTTGGTGGTTTGGCGATCCAGTCCAGTGGCAGCAGCTTTAACAGCCCTGCCGTTAGGGGAGTTGGGCCAGGGGGCCAGGAGGCCATGGATGGGTCTGCAGGTTTCCCGCAGGGTTCCCACGCCGCCGGCTTCAGCGGGGCAGGGCCCGCAACATCGCCACCAGGGTGCGATGGGCATCTTCACTGTCACTAATGCAGTGGTCGAAGGGCACTGTGACCTTGGCGCCATCCACATCAAGCTCCATGGCTTCGGCTCGGACTGCTACCAGGCTTGCCTTTTCGGCTGCGCCTAGGCCGCCGTAGTGACGGGCATAGGCCAGCACCGCCTCGGCATGGTCGTCATTCATGTGTCGGCAAATCCGATCGCTCACGGCGGGGGTGATGGGGTCGGCGGCCATGGTGCTGAGCGGCGGTGGGTATGGGAATGATTCTGGCTCGGACGAAGCTGCTGAGGGAGTTAGGCGGCGCCGAAGCGCTGCCACAACAACAGGCCAAGACGCAGGGCACTGAAGCCCACATAGCCAGCCAGCACCACAAACACCGCCATGGAGATCACAGAGCGCAGGCGGTCGTTCATGGTTTTTGCAGGGCTGTTGCGGCCATTCTGGCCATGCCAAGGGCAGCTGTGCACCCCGGTCGATTCAGCACCGGTATGCCGAGGCTCTGCTGGCGCAGCCGCCGCCATTGGGGGTTGCGGGCCCCGCCCCCCAGGGTGATCACCCGCTCCAGGGCGGGGGCGCCGGCCGCTTGCAACCGCTGCCAGCCCTGTTTCTCGAGGGCTGTGAGGCCCTCCAGCAGGGCCTGGAGGTAGCGGACGTCGCTGATCGGGCGCGGGCCTAGCAGCGGCTCGAGATCAGGATCGTCCACGGGAAAGCGCTCCCCACGGGCTGGCAGAGGCCGCAGCTGCAGGCCCGTGGGCTGGCGAGGATCGATCTGGCGGCTCAACTCTTCGATCTGGCCGTCACTGAAGAAGCGCCTCAGGATGCCGGCTCCGGCATTGGAGGCGCCACCCACCAGCCAGCTGCCTGCCACTCGGTGACAGCTGATGCCTGGCCCTTCGATCGGCCTGGGGCTGAACTGTTTGAGCACCAGGGTGGTACCCAGCACGGTGACGCCATCGCCCCTACCAGGCTGGGCGGCTAGCACCCCGGCGTTGGCGTCGGTGCTGCCTGCCACCACCTGGCAGCCAGGTGCAAGTCCCAGCTTTCGGGCGGTCGTAGCAGCGATTCGCCCCAGCACCGCGCCGCTGGGGCGAATCGCCGGCAAGGCAGTGGACCACGGCTGGCGCCCGATCGAGCCAGTCCAGCCCTGCCGTTGTAGGTCCCAGCCGAGGCGCAGGTTGTTGCCCTCTTCTCCCCAGCTCCAGTCACCAAGTAACCAGCCGGTTAGCCAGTCGGCCTGGTGACGCAGCAGCCAGGGGCCGCCCGCTCCGATTTCCTGGGCCTGAGCCAGCAGGTGGAGGGCCCGGGCCAGGCTGCCGTTGGCACTGGCGGCTGGGCCTGAACCGGCCATGGCTGCAGCAATAGGGGCCTGCTCACGGCAAGCGAAGTGATACGCCAAGGCTTTGCCTAGGCAGCCAGGGCCAGGCTGGCCATTGGGACGGCATAGCAGCAGGGTGCCGGAGGTGCCATCCACCGCCAGGGCGCCAACCTGCTTGCGGGTAGCTGCTGGCAGCAGCCCGCAAAGGCTGGTTAGGCCCTCCGCCCAGCCCAAAGGCTCCTCCAGGCTGGATGGATAGGGGCTGGCCTCTTCGATCAGCTGCTCGCCGTCTGGCCCTATCAGGGCAATCCGCAGGCCACTACTGCCCAGATCCACCCCAAGGGCAAGTGCCGTGTTCACCCGCCGGGCCGGCAGTTCAGGCGTTGACCTGCGCCGCGGTGACCTGCTTGAGCGTGGCAGCGATGGCGTCCACGTTTTCCCAGGGCAGATCCAGGTCGGTGCGGCCGAAATGGCCGTAAGCAGCCACATCTTGATAGAAGCGGCCGCCACGTTGCTGGGGCAGCTCCCGCAAACCGAAGTTGGCGATGATGGCCCCGGGGCGCAGGTCGAACTGCTCCTGCACCAGGGTGGTGAGGTCGGCATTGCTGATGGCGCCCGTGCCGAAGCTTTCCACCATGATGCTCACAGGTTTGGCTACGCCGATGGCGTAGCTGAGCTGCACTTCGCATTTGCGAGCCAGGCCTGAGGCCACCAGGGCTTTAGCCACGTAGCGGGCGGCGTAGGCGGCGGAGCGATCCACCTTGGTGGGATCCTTGCCCGAGAAGGCGCCACCGCCATGGCGGGCATAGCCGCCGTAGGTATCGACGATGATTTTGCGGCCCGTTAGACCGGCGTCACCCTGGGGGCCGCCCACCACAAATTTGCCGGTGGGATTCACCAGGAAGCGAGTGTCTGGCTGGGAGGGCTTGAGGGCCAGATCGGCGGTGGCGGGCTCCACCACGTGGCTCCAGAGGTCGGCGGCAATGCGCTCCCGAATCGCTTTTTCGTCCGAGATGCCATCGATCTCAGCTGTGTGCTGGGTGGAGATCAAGATCGTGTCGATCGACACGGGCACTTCGTTTTCGTAGACGACGCTCACCTGGGTTTTGCCGTCGGGCAGCAAATAGGTGAGGCTGCCGTTGTGACGCACCTCCGCCAGCCGCCGCGCCAGTCGGTGAGCCAGGCTGATCGGCAGAGGCATTAGCTCTGGCGTCTCGTTGCAGGCGTAGCCAAACATGATCCCCTGGTCGCCTGCTCCCACCAGATCGAGGGGGTCGCCATCGTGGTCGTCGGCCTCATTTACCCCCTGGGCAATATCGGGGGACTGCTGGTCTAAGGCCACCAGCACGGCGCAGCTGTGAGCATCGAAGCCGCCGGCGCGGGCACCGGCGTAACCGATCTGGTTGATCACGCCCCGCACCAGGGTGTTGAAGTCAACCCGGGCGGTTGTTGTTACTTCACCTGTGATCAGGCAAAGGCCGGTGTTGACCACGGTCTCGCAGGCAACTCGAGAAGCCGGGTCCTGGGCCAGCAGGGCGTCGAGCACCGCATCGCTCACCTGGTCACAGATCTTGTCGGGATGGCCTTCTGTTACCGACTCGGAGGTGAAGACGTAGCGGCTCATGCAGCCTTGAATCAACTGAACTCAGCTTATGTGCTGACCTCCGTTTACTTGGAGCTCGCGCCAATGTTGCAGGCAGGGGAAGCGGGGATTTAGCGGCGGAGCGATGCTCCAGCCCGCCCCATAGCCGAGCACCACGGGCACCCCCGCCTGCTGGGCCATGCGCAGGTCGCTATTGGCATCTCCGATCAGGGCGCAACGGTTGGGCTGTATTCCGAGTTGGGCGCAGAGTGCGTGCACCGCCGCCGGGTCTGGCTTGCGCGGGTTGTGGTCTGCACTCCACAGGCCTTGAAACCTGGACCTGAGGTTTTGGCTGGCCAGAAAAGCTTCGATGCCAGCCTCGTCATCGTTGCTGATCACGGCGCACACCACTTCTGCTTCCTGTAGTGCTTGCATCAAATCGTGGAGTCCGGCGGTGGCGATGGGCCGGTGCTCACTCCCCTGGCCATGCAGGCCATCGGTGGCCGTAAATATGCTTTCGCTGAGTTCAAGGGCTTCTGGCCAGCCAAGGCCAACCTGGGCCAACGCTGTGGCGGTGGAGATCAGGTTGTGGCTGCGGGAGCCGACGGCCGTGGCGCCTGCCGGATGGATAGAGCTATTGCGGAGCCCGTAGGCCCGCTGCAGTAGCTGAGCCAGCTCGTCGCCTCGGCTGGCGGGTAGCTCCGGGTGGCGCAGCAGCAATAGCTCGCAGGCATGAAAAACCCTGGCCTCGGCCAGGGTGTGGAGCATGGGTTCGCTGATGCAAAGGGTGCCGTCCTTGTCGAACAACACCGCTTCGATTGGGAATGGTGTTCCCGTGGCATCGGCCAGGGGTTCTCCCCGCAGAAACAGCTCAGCCATGGAGGACTCGTTGTTGGGCCTGGCTCAGTCGAGGGTGACGCCAATTGGTTCGTTGTCTTCGGCCTGCTCAAGCAGCATCTGCTTATAGCGGGCGGCCATTTCCTCGGCTTTATCGAACACTTTCTGGGGATCGGTGAGCATGTCGCCGGGCTCGGGCTCGAGCGCTTTGGTCGAGAGGGAGATCCGGCCCCGCTCGGCATCCAGGTCGATGATCATCACCTTCATCTGGTCGTTGACATTGAGCACCGTGTGCGGTGTCTCGATGTGCTCGTGGCTGATTTCGGAGATGTGGAGCAGGCCGCTGACTCCACCGATGTCGATGAAGGCGCCGTAGGGCTTGATGCCGCGCACGGTGCCGAGCACCACTTCGCCCACTTCGAGGCGATTCATCTTGCGTTCCACCAGGGCGCGTCGATGGCTGAGCACCAGGCGGTTGCGCTCCTCGTCCACCTCAAGGAACTTGAGGGGCAGGAAGTCGGCCACCAGCTCTTCTTTGGCCTTGCGGGTGCTGATGTGGCTGCCGGGAATGAAGCCGCGCAAGCCTTCAACCCGTACGAGGGCGCCACCACGGTTGGTGGCAAACACTTCGCTGTAGATGGTCGCGTCTTCTTTCTGCAGCTGGCGCACCCGTTCCCAGGCACGCTGATACTCAATGCGGCGGATGGAAAGCGAGAGCTGGCCGTCTTCGTTCTCCTCACTCATGATGAAGAACTCGCGGATCTCGCCTGGCACGAGAACGTCGCTGAGACCTTCAACCCGGTTGATTGACACCTCCTGAACGGGCATAAACGCCGCTGTTTTGGCGCCGATGTCGATCATGGCGCCCTTCGATTCCAGGGCAAACACGGTGCCGTTGACAACGTCACCCGGCTTGAAGTTGTAGTCGTACTTGCTCAGCAGCGCCGCAAACTCATCGAGGGTGAAACCCACGCCATCAGCGTCGTTGCGGGATGCAGCGCGACTGCTGGGGTCATCGGCGGTGGGGACCTCTTCCGGAATAGCTAGATCGAGGTCATCGCCCATGGCGGCGGCGAAGTCGAGCTCGGCCTCGGCACTGGTCGCTTCTTGGTTGAGCGCTTCAGTGCTGGTATCGGAAGGGGTCACGGTCATGGATAGGTGGCGGTCTGCCTGAAGCAGTAGGAAAGGAACGGGTGATCTGCCCGCCAGCAGAGCAAACCCGATTTGTCACTGTACCAATTCGGCAGCAGCGTGTTTCCGTTGCTTTGACCACGGTCAGTTGAACGAGGTCAGCTGAACCAGGTCAGCTGACCGTGGCCAAGCTGGCTTTGCGCAAGCGGCCACCACTGCGCTTGTGCAGTCCTTCCAAGGTGGACACAAAGTCGCTTACGCCCTGGAACTGGCGATAGACAGAGGCAAAGCGCACATAGGCAACCTCACTCATTTCGCTGAGCTGCTGAAGCACAAGTTCACCGATTTCGGCACTGCTCACCTCCCGTCCGCTGCGCTGCTGCAGTTGGAGTTCGATTTCATCCACTACCCCTTCGAGCCGGGCCGGCTCTAGGCCTGTTTTTTCGCAGGCGCGCAGCAGCCCGTGCAGCAACTTGACGCGGTTGAAGGTTTCCCGCGAGGAGTTGCGCTTCACCACAGTGATGGGCACTGTCTCTACCCGTTCATAGGTAGTGAAGCGGAATTCGCAGTTGAGACACTCACGCCGCCGCCTCACACTGCGACCACTGTCGGCCGCTCGAGATTCGAGCACCCGGCTATCGGTGTGTTGGCATGAGGGACATTGCATCCCTGGCATCCGGGCGTGTCTTTCAAGTGTAAGCAGCACTTTTTCATTTGGAAAGGCCTGCATTCGCCTATTGCACAACAAAAAAGCCCCTGCCGAAGCAGGGGCTTTAAAGGGCTCTGGCTGATTATTTGCCGATCTTGGGGGGATCGCGGAAGGCGATTGCAAAGAAGAGCGTGGAGATGGCCAGGGCCAGGATCAGGATGTAAGCGAAGCTTTCCATGGATGTCCTCGGGGGTGCTGGCGTTCAGCTGAGGGGACTGCCTGCCGGGGGCACGTAGCCCTCGGGCAGACGACGGGTCGAGCGGTCTCCCAATTTCTGGAAGAGACCGAATTCCACTTGTTCGCCAAGGTCAGGATCAATACCGGCAAATACATCGCGATACAGGGTGCGAGCACCGTGCCAGATGTGGCCGAAGAAGAAGAGAAGGGCGAAGGTGGCGTGGCCAAAGGTGAACCAGCCGCGGGGCGAGCTACGGAATACACCGTCGGAGTGATAAGTCTCGCGGTCAAATTCGAAGGCTTCCCCGAGCTGGGCCTTGCGGGCCAGGCGCTTCACATCGGCAGGATCAGTGAAGACCTGGCCGTTGAGGGCGCCTCCGTAAACGGTTGCGGTTACGCCGGTCTGCTCGAAGGAGTACTTCGCTTCAGCACGGCGGAAGGGAATGTCAGCTCGCACGATGCCCTCTTGGTCTAGGAGAATCACAGGGAAGTTCTCGAAGAAGTTGGGCAGGCGGCGCACTTCCAGATCCCGGCCATCTTTGTCAGTGAAGGAGATGTGGCCAATCCAGCCGGTGGGCAAGCCGTCGCCATTCACCATCGGACCAACCCGGAACAGGCCGCCCTTGGCAGGACTGTTGCCGACGTAGTCATAGAAGGCCAGCTTCTCAGGAATCGAGGCATAGGCCTGTTCCTTGGTGGCTCCGTTGTCGAGAGCTGTTTGGACTCGACGATTGATTTCCGTCTTGAAGTAGCTCTGGTCCCACTGATAGCGGGTGGGGCCAAACAGCTCTACAGGGGTTGCAGCAGCGCCATACCACATCGTGCCGGCAACAATGAAGGCTGCAAAGAACACGGCCGCGATGGCCGAGGCCAGCACCGTTTCGATGTTGCCCATTCGAAGGGCCTTATATAGGCGCTCCGGCGGTCGAGTGGTGATGTGGAAAATGCCAGCAATGATTCCAACGATGCCAGCGGCAATGTGGTGGGCCACGATGCCGCCAGGGTTGAAGGGATTGAATCCTTCTGGTCCCCAAGATGGTTGGACTGCCTCCAAGTGACCCGTGACTCCATAGGGATCACTGACCCACATGCCAGGCCCGAAGACCCCGGTGAGGTGGAAGGCCCCGAATCCGAAGCAACCAAGGCCGGCTAGTAGCAGGTGGATGCCAAAAATTTTGGGCAGATCGAGGGCTGGTTCGCCGGTGCGTGGGTCCTGCCAGATCTCTAGATCCCAGTAGGTCCAGTGCCAGATGGCGGCCAGGAAGAGCAGGCCGCTAAAGACGATGTGGGCTGCAGCCACACCTTCAAAGCTCCAGAAGCCTGGGTCAACACCGGTCTCGCCGGTGATGCTCCAGCCGCCCCAGCTGCCGGTAACGCCGAGTCGGGCCATGAAGGGCATGACGAACATGCCCTGGCGCCACATCGGGTTGAGTACCGCGTCGGACGGATCAAAAATTGCGAGCTCATAGAGCGCCATGGAGCCGGCCCAGCCGGCAACCAGGGCGGTGTGCATGAGGTGCACGGCGAGCAATCGGCCCGGGTCGTTGATCACGACCGTGTGCACCCGATACCAGGGCAATCCCATGGGGGTAGTTCTGGGTGGGTTGGGCGATCGTAAGGGGCGCTCCGGCCGCCGTGCGCTCCAGGTAACGGACCGCAACGGCCTGGCCCAGAATGAAGACCTCTGCAGAAAGGTTTCATGCCCGTGATCCGATTTGTTCGCGAGGGCCGCGACATTGAGTGCTACCCCGGCGAAAACCTGCGAGAAGTGGCTTTGCGGGAGGGCATTCAGCTCTACGGGCTCAAGGGTGCCCTAGGTAATTGCGGCGGCTGCGGCCAGTGCATCACCTGCTTTGTGGCCATTCCGGAGGGCACCGCTGCCCAGGTGCTAAGCGGCCGCACTCCCGTGGAAGACCAAAAACTGCGCCGGCGCCCCCAAACCTGGCGGCTTGCCTGTCAAGCCATGGTTCAGGAGTCTGTTTTGGTTTTGACTCGGCCCCAAGTGGGCATGGCCGACCAGGAAAATTTGGTGGCGGAGGCCCAGACCAAGCCCCTGCCCATCGGCCCCACAGCCTGGCCTGCCCCTCCGGTACAGGAAGGCGACGAGGATTTAGAGGATGGGGCTGAAGGCCCCAGCGAGGGTGAAGAACAGGCGCCAACCGCAACGAGCGGTGAAGCCTCCTGAGAAGCGCCCATTTGGCGGTGATACCCTCCCCTCACTTCCCCTTCAGCCATGGAAACCAACGATCTCGGCTTTGTTGCCAGCCTTTTGTTCGTGTTGGTTCCCGCGGTCTTTTTGATCATTCTTTACATCCAAACCAACAGCCGCCAGGGGGGCTAGCGCCTCCCTTCAGGCTCCCGCACCAGCAACACAGGGGCTGGGGCGTGAACGCGGATGTAGTCGCTCACCGAGCTGCCCAGTAGCCGGTCGATGTCGACGAGGCTGCGAGCAACCACCGGGCGCCGATCCTGGGAAGCGATCACCAGCAGGTCGGCTTTGAGATCCTCAGCGGCGGCGCACACCCTGCGGCCGACATCGCCGCTGAGGTGCACTGCCTTGAGCTCCACTCCGTAGCTACGGGCTCGCTGGCTGGCTTTCTCGAGTACTTCATCCGCTGGGGATTTGCCGCCCCGAGAAGGGGTGATGTCTTGGCGGGTTACGTGCACGCCGGTGAGGCTGCCGCCAGGAATCTCCCGCACAAGCTCGCAGGCCAGTTTCAGGGCGTCGTCTCCGACCCCGGTGCCATCGATGGCCACCATCACCCGGTTGATGTGGCGGATGTAAAGGTCGTCGCGCACCAGCAGCATCGGCCTGGTCGACAGCTGGAATACGTATTGGCTGGCGCTGTTGCTAAGGATCGATTGAAGGCGACCCATGCCTCTGGAGCCCATCACGATCAGGTCGCTGTTGAGTTCGTCGGCCACCTTCAGCACCGTTTGCTTGGTGTCTCCCTGGCGAATGATTGTGTTCACCTCGCTGGGGTTGAGCCCGAGCCGTTGCACGGCTTCGGCGGCGATAGTCGCCGCTTTCTGGGATTGGTCCGCGAAGCTCTCACCAGCCTGCTCAGGCACCACGTGCAGCAGGTTGATGCGGGCCGCACGCACCGCCGGGATGTCGCGCAGCATGCGCACCATCTCTTCCACGTGGCCTTTGCCGGAATCGGCGATTAGAACGTTGCGAAACACTGAGACGACTCGAAGTAGCAGGCTGCCTGTCACCCTATGTCCGATCTGCAAGCGCGAACCATCTGCCCGCCACACCGGAACCATCCCCCTTCGGCCAAGCAGGCCCAGCTTTGGTGAAAAGAGTGTCTGAGGGCTGGTTGCTGGAGCGCCGTGTGCTGCCCCAACACACGGATCACGCCGGCGTGATGTGGCATGGCGCTTACTTGGCTTGGCTTGAGGAGGCGCGGGTAGAGGCCCTGGCTGCAGCTGGTATCGCCTACAGCGATCTTTCCGCTCGGGGCTTGGAGCTGCCGGTGGTGAGTTTGACCATTGACTACAAGCAGCCCCTGTTTCACGGCGAAGCAGTGCAGCTGTGGAGCGAGGTGCTGCCGCGCTTTGGCCTGAAATTGCCCTGGCGAAGCCGTTTTGTTGCTGCAAGCGGAAAGCTGGCGGCTGAGGCAAGGGTTGAGCTTGTGCTGGTGGAGAGCGCCCCTGGGCTGGATCGGCGCCGGCTGGTGCGCCGCTTGCCCGCGGATCTGGAGGCCGCGGTTGCGACCCTGGCGCGGGGACCGCATTAGGATCAGTACATCTGTACTGAAGGCGTCATGGCGATTCAGGGGCTGCTGCGGAGCGCCGATGGCGCCGGTTGGAATCAGGAGCAGCGGCTTTGGTGGCTGCTGTGGTCGGGTTGTCCAGGCATTGGCGCCCAGCGGCTGGTTGCCATTAGGGACAACTTTTGTGGCTGGTCGGCAGCCTGGGGCGCACCGCTCGAGGCCTTTGCTGCCCTTGCCGGTTTTGGTGCGGTGGGCTGCCGCCAGCTGCAGCGTTATCGCGATCGCTGGGGTCCCGATCCCTTGCCCCGTCTCTGCCAAGAGCTGCGCGGCGGCAAGGGGGTGTTGGTGCCGGCTGATCCGGCCTTTCCGCCCGAGTTGCTCGCCTTGGCGCGGCCGCCTCTGCGCCTGTATTGGCGGGGTAAGGGCGGGTTGTGGCCCCTGCTTCGGCGCCGCCAGGCCATTGCGGTTGTGGGCACGCGCCGGCCTTCCCTGCATGGGCTGGCCATGGCTGAGGCGATCGGTGCGGCCCTTGCCCAGGCGGGTTGGCCGGTGGTGAGTGGCCTGGCTGAAGGGATCGACGGAGCCGCCCACCGAGGCTGCTTGTCCAAGGGCGGCCGGCCTGTGGGGGTGTTGGGCACTCCCCTTGAGCGGGTTTATCCCAGGCACCATCAGCAGTTGCAGGCTGAGGTGGGTGCCGGGGGGCTGCTGGTAAGCGAGTTGCCGGCGGGCACTGCGGTGCAGGCAGGCCATTTTGCGGCTCGCAACCGGCTGCAGGTCGGCCTGGCTCGGGCGGTGGTGGTGGTCGAGTGCCCTATGCGCAGTGGGGCTCTCCAGTCGGCCACCCTCGCCATGCAGCAGGAGTTGCCGGTCTGGGCCGTGCCGGCTGATGCGGGCAAGGCATCTGCTGCCGGTAGCAATCGTCTGCTCGCCCAAGACGCCACGGTGCTGCTTGAGCCCGCAGATTTAATTCGCCAGCTAGGGCCTGGCCCCCTGGCCTCGCCAGATCCCGCTGCTCCTGCGGCCTCCCATGGGCTGCTGCGATCAGCCGATCCAGCGCTGCTAGCAGCCTTGGGGCACGGAGCTTCGCTTGAGCAGCTCTGCCTGATGCTGGAGGAGCCTGCGGCCTCCCTTGCCTCCCGTCTGCTGGCCTTGGAGCTTCAAGGGCTGGTGCGGGCTGAGCCTGGGCTTTGCTGGCGTCCGGCCTAGCCTTAATCCATGGTGAATGGGCAGCTCGATGGGGAGCAGTTGTTGGCCTGGCGCCGACAGCAACTAGCCCTGGGCGGGAGCCCTGGAGACTTTGACTGGCTGCTGGATCTGGCGGGAGGCCTGCCCTGGCGGGCTCAACAGCAGCTGCGGCTTCATGCTCAGCTGCCGGTTCAACTGGCCTGTGATCTCAACCAATTGGAGGCGATGTGGCGCTGCCATCTCGATACGGCCGAGCCTCTTCAATACCTTGTGGGGCGCTGCCCCTGGCGTGACCTGGAGATCAGCGTCGCCCCAGGAGTGCTGATCCCTAGACAGGAAACGGAATTACTGGTGGAGCTGGCCCTGGAGCTGGCCCCTTCCAGCGCGGGCTGTTGGGCCGATCTCGGCACCGGCTCTGGCTGTATGGCCCTGGCCTTGGCCCTCTCCTGGCCCTCCAGTCGCGGCTGGGCCGTCGACTGCAGTCCAGGGGCGCTTAGTCAGGCGGCCCTCAATCTGGCGGCAGGAGGCGTTGCCGATCGGGTCCAATTGCTGGAGGGCAGTTGGTGGCAGCCGTTGAGCCCCTGGTGGGGACAGTTTGATCTGGTGGTGAGCAATCCCCCCTACATACCGACAGCGGTATGGGCTGGTTTGGAGCCCGGGGTGAGGGAGCATGAGCCCGTAATAGCCCTCGATGGTGGAGTCGATGGACTCGATGCCTTGCGCCTAATAGTGGCGGGTGGGGCGGCGGCTCTTGCTCCAGGAGGCCTGTTGCTGATGGAGCATCACTTCGACCAGAGCCATGCGGTGATCGACCTACTCAGTGCTGCCGGATATGCCGAGGTGCGCTCCCATGGGGATCTCGAGGGTGTAGAGCGCTTTGCGTCGGCTCGCTGGCCAGGATCGGGCAGGGATTGCCATGACCATTAAGACCGGATTGTTGCCGGTTCCATCTCCAGCCGTGGAGCCGCCAGATCTGGCGGCACTGCTCCTTCAGGGTTCAGCTGCCCTGTTCCCCACAGATACCTTGCCAGCCCTGGCGGCTTCACCTGGCCAGGCCAACCAGCTTTGGCGCCTGAAACAACGCCCGGCAGACAAGCCTTTGATTTTGATGGCGGCCAGCTCCGAAGAACTGTTTGCTTGCCTTGGCGTAGCGCCGCGCACTGAGTGGTTGGAGATGGCTGCTTGGGCCTGGCCAGGGGCGGTCACTTTGGTGCTACCTGCCGTTGGAGTGGTGGCAGAGGCCCTTAATCCCGGTGGGTCGAGCCTGGGCCTGCGGCTGCCGGCCAGTGCGGAAGCCCAGGCCTTGCTGCAGCTAAGTGGCCCCTTGGCTACAACCAGCGCTAACATTTCAGGCTGTCCGGCCGCATGTACAGCTCAGGAGGCTGCCCAGCAATTTCCCGGGGTGCCGCTTCTGGCACCGATCCCCTGGCCCCTCGCTGCAGGTCAGGCCAGCACGGTTGTTGCTTGGCGCGCTGAGGGCGGCTGGCGGGTATTGCGGGCCGGTGCTCTACTGCCCCCAGGCATTTAGGAGCGCGTAGGCATGGGAGCTCTGATTGTTGTGGTGGCGGTCTCGGTAGCGGTGTTTTATTGGGCTATGGCGCCCTTGCTGCAGGTGTTGTCCGACTTGATGGAGCTCAGCTTTTTGCCCTGGTTGCTGCTGGCCCTTGGTATCTGGCTTCTGGCTGGGCGAGCCCAGGGGGACACCTAGGGCGCCTGGGTTTGGACTAGTAACGGTTTGGCTGTGGCGGACCACTTCTGTTGAGATAGCGGCAGGCGCCAGTTGCTCCAGTCTCCCTGGCCGGATTGGTTGCTCACCGGCAGGGTGTCGCAGTGCACCGCCATTTTTTTGGTGACCTCAGCCGATCCACAGACGCTGGTGATCTTGGCTCTGTGTATTTCAGGTGGAAGCTGTTTCTACTGCATAATTTGGAAGGCAAGATCTGCGGAGAGCCCATGACAGTCCTTGTTGCTCTGGTCGTTTCCTTGTCCGTGGCATGGATGGTTAGAAAACTCATTGCAGGCAAACCTAGGGCTCAAAGAGAAGACCTAAGGACTATTGCCTTCGAACCGGAATGGCCAAGGGCTCTTTCCTACACAGAGATGATGAACTCTGGTAGGCAACGGATGGTTGAAACACCGCGGTGTGATGATTGAAATCTCTCTTCGGCTGCTTGATATAGGAGAATGATCAGTATTCGGGGGTGGGGCATGACTCAGCCTGCTTTGAGGCAGCTCGGTAGCGATGCGCTCCTTTGCTATCTGTCAACTCGTCCCTTATGTGCGTTTGATCAATGTTGGTATCGGTGTTGAGCACGTCCGCTATGCAGATACCCGTGTCCATAGCTGCCACGACCGATTTGGATCTGAAAGCCGGCTAACGGATTTGAACCGATGGCCTTCGCTTTACAAAAGCGCTGCTCTACCACTGAGCTAAGCCGGCAATGGAAGTCGCTTGGCGGCTTCGTGTTCTGAGCTTATCGCTCACCCAGCGCCCAGAGCAGCAGCTGGGTGCGGCTTTGGCAGCCGGTTTTGGCTAGCAGGCTCGACATATGGCTTTCGACCGTGCGCCTGCTGAGAATTAAGGCGGCGGCAATTGCCTTGTTGCTGTAGCCCCGTTCCAGTTGCTCGAGCACACGCCGCTCTGCGGCGGAAAGTTCTGAATGCTCGAAGGCGGTTGAACAGGGCATGGCATTGGTGTGGCTGCCCCTAAGAGTTCCCACACCGTCTCAGGAACTGATCTCGTTCTCCAGGGTTGACTCAGGGATAGGGGCGGGAGCCGGCAGCTTGGCTCGCCGAATCGGCAGGTTGGCTACCAGGGCCGTAACTCTGTCCTCCGTTTCCAGGGTCACATCCCCTTCCTCAAAGTCGATTTCCACATAACGACTCACAACCTCAAGGATTTCGCGGCGCATCTGTTGCAGCAGCTCGGGATTGAGGTCGCTGCGGTCGTGGGCGAGCACCAACTGCAGTCGCTGCTTAGCCGTGTTGGCACTGGCGGGCTGCCGCCCCAACAGTTTGTTGATCACATCAAGCAAGGTCATCGGCTTCAGAAGATCTTGGTTTGCATCAGGCGCCCGATCGTGGCCCGCAGCCCTTGGCGCTCTTTGCTCGGATCGATCAGCGGCACCTCTTCACCCTGCAGGCGGCGAGCCACATTGGTGTAAGCGCGGCCAGCAGGGGAACTATTGCCGGTGAGGGTGAGGGGCTCACCGCGGTTGGTGCTCACAATCACCTGTTCGTCTTCCAGCACTAGGCCAAGTAGGGGCAGGGCCAGGATGTCGGTGACATCGCTGACGCCCAGCATCTCCTGATTTGCCATCATTTTTGGCCGCACCCGGTTCAGCACAAGCTGGATCGGCTTTACGCCTTCACTGTTGAGCAGGCCAATCACCCGGTCGGCATCGCGCACGGCCGAAACCTCCGGTGTTGTGACCACGATTGCTTCGCGTGCGGCCGCCATCGCGTTCCTAAAGCCCCCCTCGATGCCTGCCGGCGCATCGATTAAAACGTAATCGAAGTGCTCGCCGAGCATGGCAGCGATCTTTCGCATGTCGTCGGGCTGGAGCCACTCAAGCATCCGTGGATTGCCAGCGGGAAGCAAGGCCAGATTTGGCTCCTGCTTATGTTTCACCAATGCTTGCTCCAGGCGACAGGTTTCGGCCAGCACCTCCTGGGCTGTGTAA
Organism: Cyanobium sp. BA5m-21; assembly: GCF_024346235.1. Lineage (NCBI taxonomy): Bacteria > Bacillati > Cyanobacteriota > Cyanophyceae > Synechococcales > Prochlorococcaceae > Cyanobium > Cyanobium sp. BA5m-21. The sequence continues at coordinate 7,426 of NZ_JAGQCO010000031.1, read as the reverse complement.
ACGATCCTGTTTTCCAGGCCGAGCAACAAGTCGAGGTTGCGTAGGCCGAAGTCGGCATCGAGAACGGCGGTGCGAGCCCCTTGCTTGGCAAGGGCTATGCCGAGGTTGGCGGTGAGGGTGGTTTTGCCCACGCCTCCTTTGCCGGAGCAGATCAGGATGTAGCGGGTAGACGTGGCTGCCACGGCACAGGCTGGATTGAGGTCAGGTTAAGGCCAAAACCTTGAGTTGCAGGTATTGGGGCTGGCATTGCTACTGGCGGCAGCTGCTCTAAAAGGGGTGTTCAGGCTCTGAGAAGGGATGACCCAAACCCCAGGTGGGCCTAACCATCTGCACCATCACCAGCAGCTGCTGGTGATGCCCGATGACGGCGCAGTGGCTGTGGTGGCTTTGATCGACTCTGCCCAGGAGACACTTCGGATTAAGCAGTTCAAGTTGCAGTCGGAGACCATTGAGCAGGCCTTGATCCGGGCTCAGCAGCGTGGCGTGCTGGTGCGGGTGATGCTCAATCCGCACACCTCCGGCGGTGACCGTTGGAATGATGAGGCCCATGCCCGCCTCGATGCCTGCGGCATTCAGGTGGCCTGGACCAGCGAAGCCTTTCCAGTCACCCATGAGAAGTCGCTGGTGGTGGATTCCACCTGCGTGCTAATTGCCACCTTTAACCTCAGCGACAAATACTTCACTGAGACCCGTGACTACGGGGTCGTCAGTTATGCAGTGCCTGTGGTGGAGCAGGTGATCGCTTGCTTTGAGGCCGACTGGAACCGCAGCTTTTTCCATCCCGATCTCACTGTGGGCCTGGTGTGGAGCAGCGTTCACAGCCGCGGCCAGATGGCCAGGATCATTGATATGGCGCTCGAAAGCCTTTGGATTCAGCACCCAAAATTTGTGGATGCGGTGATTTTGGAGAGAATAATTTCGGCCCGGGAGCGCGGCGTGAAGGTGCGCTTCCTCTGTGGTGGCAAGCACGGCATCTCCGACTGGGACATCTACGACACATTCTCTTCGCTGCGGGTAATGGAGCGCTTTGGTGTGAAGGTGCGGCGGCAGAAGCATCTAAAACTGCACGCCAAGTTGCTTTTGGTTGACGGTGCCTACGCCCAGACCGGTTCCATGAACATCGATCGCAGTGCCTTTGATCTGCGGCGCGAGCTTGGCATCGAATCCGATGCTCCCGAGGTGGTGGAGAGGCTGCGCAGCACCTTCCAGGCTGATTGGGATGCGGCAAAGAAATATCACGCTCCAGATCCCCTTAATCCCAGCCTGCACGAGGACGGCGAATTGCCACCAGATCCCCACTTCGTCCATGACTGAGCGGCGCCCCAGCCTTTCTGAGTTGTTCTGGGGGATGCTCCAGGTGGCGCTCTCGGCCTTTGGTGGTGGCCTGTCCGCCTGGAGCCAGCGGATTGTGGTCGAGCAGCGCCGTTGGATGTCCAACGAGCAATTCCTCACCGGACTCACGGTTGCCCGCCTTTTCCCCGGGCCAAACCAGATCAACATGGCCGTGTACATCGGTGCCGAGTTCCACGGTTTGCCAGGCGCTTTAGTAGCCCTGGCCGGCATGTTGCTGCTCCCCTTCAGCCTGTTGATGGGGCTGGGTTTGGCCTACTTCCATTTCCACACCATCCCCTCGGTAGATCGGGTGCTGGCCGGAGTGGTGGCTGCGGCAGCAGGGATGGCCCTTTCCATGGGTTTCAAGATTCTTGATCAGTATTGGAATGATCGGGTTGCTTTGTTGCTTGCTGTGGTGGTCTTTCTGGCACTCAGCTTGTTTAACCAGCGCTTGATTCCAGTGGTGTTGATCGCCGGTCCCTTGGCCATGGCTTGGTATTGGCCCCGCCGGCAGAGCAATCCATGAGTGGGCTGCTGGCCGCGGCGGTGGCGTGTGAGCCAGCTCGCCTCTCGGATTTGGGCACCTTGGTGCAGGTGCTGTGGCAGTTTTTATCGCTGTCGCTGTTTTCACTTGGCGGTGGCAACACCCTGCTGGCGGAATATCACCATTTGGCGGTGGCCCAGTTTTGCTGGCTCACTAATACCCAATTCGCCGATCTTTATGCCCTGGCGGAGGCGGCACCTGGTCCCAGCTCAATGTTGGTGGGTTTGCTTGGTCTCGGGGCCGGCTGGCGGGAGGGGCCTTTCTGGGCCCTGCTCTGCGCCTACGGCGCCGAAGCAGCGATCCTGTTGCCCTCTACCTTGCTTATGGTCATGGCCTGCCTTAGTTGGAAGCGCCTTGAACACTCCCCCTGGCGCGTGGCGTTTGAGCGAGGCCTAGGGCCAATAACCTTAGGAATTTTGTTTGCCGTGGGGCTCAAGATTCTGCGCACGGCTGACACCAATTGGGCTGGGGTGGTGGTGTCAGTTCTGGTTTGCGTGCTGATGTTGCGCACCCGCATTTCGCCGCTCTGGTTTATGGCGGTGGCCGGTGTACTGGGCGGTCTGGGTGTAATTAACCGCTAAGGGGCCAGACTGGTTGGGCCGGGTCTATTTGGATGGCGCCCGCCACTATCCGAGCTTCTTCGGCAAACCCGGCTGGGGGGGTGCCCTCGGGGCCCCTAGCCACCGCCCCGGCAATGCGCAGCTGCAGCGGTCGTAGCTGCAGGGCCACGATGCGGGCGAAGTTGTCGCCCTGACAGCCGGCGTGGGCAACACCCCTCAATCGCCCCCACACCAGCACATGGCCTGCGGCTGAAATCCGCGCCCCTGGGTTTACGTCCCCAAGCAGCAGCACGCTGCCCGATGTTTCCAGATGGTCGCCGGAGCGAAGGGTGCCCCGATGCACTTGCAGGTCGGAATCTGGTTTGGCGGGGCTCTCTGGAGCGGTTGTATTAGGCCACTGGCTCAAGATCCCCAGCCCCGCAGCTGCTACGTGGGTGTGGGGCTGACTGCTGCAGATCGTCACCAGCTCAAGCCCCCGGCCGTTCAGGGTGCGCTGCAGCTCGCCAAGTTGGCTTAGGCCGATACGCCAGGCCCCAGCCTCGAGCAGCACCTGGCCCTCGATTGGCCGATTAGCCAGCAGGGCGCCGCTATCGATTGCTTGTTGCACCAGAGCGGGCAAAGGGGTCTGGCAAGAGGCGGGCAGCACTAGCCGGTGGCTGCCTCGCCCAGATTCGTCTGCAACCAACAAGGCTCCCCGAGCAGGCTCCAACTCCGTTCCCGGCCCTATCTCCATCCCCATTCCCCCTCAGCGCCCCAGCAATTGGCGCAACCTAGGTGCCACCTCACCGGGATGGATCAGCCAGGCCAGCTCGACTTCAACAGTGAGGCTTTGCACCAGGTTTGAGCGCTGCTCCAGGGCCTGTAGGTGCTCGCCATCCCAAAGGCGCAGGCCACCCTTGTAGGGGTGATAACCGCGGCTCTGGCGCTGCTGTAGGCCGCAGCTGGTTTCGGCACTCAGGCCCTCTGCTTCGCTTAACTGCCTCGCTGCAGCCAGGAGCTCCAGTCGCTGGGCGGGGCTGCAGTGACTCACATCGGTGGCCTTGAGTAGACGCCGCTCCAGCAGCCGACCGCAAGGATCCTGCAGTTCGTCCGGGCCCTCTTCCATCCAGCGCATCAGGTGGTAGCCAGTGCGGATGTCGTCGTTGGCAAGAAATGACTCCAGATCGAGAGCGTCGCAGTGCCACAGCCAGCGGCCCATCACCTGGTCGGCCCAAACTCGCTTTGGTCCCAGGCGTCGGGCGGTGGCGATGGCCTGGTTGAGCAGCCAGTTGCACACCACGTTGAGCCGGTGGTTGTAGACGCTGCGATACATCAGGTTGCGCACCACCAGGTAGTGCTCCACGGCCATCAGGCCCTTTGGGGTGATCGCCAGCTGGCCATCGGGAGCCAAGGTGAAGGCGGCCAGGATCCGCTCGAGATCCAGTCGCCCGTAGGTAGTGCCCGTGCTGTAGCTATCGCGGACCAGGTAATCAAGCCGGTCGCAGTCCAGCTGGCTGCTCACTAGGGCCTTGATCGCTGGGCAGGGGTGGCGGCCGTGCTCTAGCAGGTCGGCCACGACGCTGGCCGTGCCGGGGGAGTGGGCTTCGAGGCGGTCGCGCAAGGCCGGATGCTCCCGGATCAGACGCCCCGACCAAGCCTCGTGGTGCAGCCCATACATCTCCTCGCCGGAGTGGCTTAGGGGAGCATGGCCCACATCGTGCAGCAAGGCCGCGGCGTAGAGCACGGCTCGATGTTCCGCCAGTTCAAGGTGGTGGCGCTCCAGCTGTTGCAGGGCTAGGCGGGCTAGGTGCAGCACCCCGAGGGAATGGGTGAAGCGGCTGGACTCGGCTCCATGGAAGGTCAGAAAGGCTGGGCCCAATTGACGTACTCGGCGCAAGCGCTGGAAGGGAGCGGAATCGATCAGGTCGATGGCCAGGGCTTCAGCTGGATCGGTGCGATCGAGTCGAATCGCTCCGTGCAGTGGATCGTGATAAGTGCGCTCTCCCATATTCAGAGGGTCGCTTCCAGCCGGCTGGCCAGCAAGCGGCCCGCGGCATCGAGCCAGCTGTCACCCTCACCGCCGGGATCTAAGGGTTCGGGTTCGGGCAGCACTAGATCCGGTGCGATTCCCTGGTGCTGAATGTCCCTGCCACTGGGGGTGAGGTAACGGGCCACGGTTACGGCCAGGCCACTGGTGTCGCCCAGGGGTATCAGGGTCTGAATCAGCCCTTTGCCGAAGGTTTGAGTTCCCACCAGCTCACTGCGGCCATTGTCTTGAAGTGCTCCCGCCAGGATTTCGCTGGCACTAGCTGTGCCGCCGTTCACCAGGGTGAGCATCGGCCCGTCGAAGAGCATGCCGGGGTTGGCCTGTTGGGGCGAGCTGAGTCCATCACGGTCCTGGGTTTCCACGATGGGCTCGCCATTGAGCAGGTCGTCGGCCACGGCTAAGCCGGCGCTCACCAGCCCGCCGGAGTTGTTGCGCAGATCAAGAATCAGTCCCTCGATCGCCTTGCTGTTGAGATCGGCGAGGGCTTCCTGCACGTCCTGGGGCACCGGTTCAGAAAATTGGGTGATACGTAGGTAGCCGAGCGTGTGCTCTCCCACCCGCAGCCGCTTGCTGCGCACAGGACGCAGCTCCACCTCACGCCGTTCGAGCTCCACTTCGCGCGGCTGTCCTTGCATGTTGAGTTGCACCAGCACCCGGCTCCCGGCGGGGCCGCGCAGGGCGGCTGCGGTGCGTTCCAGCCCCAGCCCCCCAGTGTTCTGGCCATCTACCTGCAGTACCTCGGCGCCACTAGGGATAAGGGCTTCAGCGGCGGGGGAGCCGTCCAGTGGGGCGATCACAACGACTGCTTGGTCGTTGCTGCGCAAGCCCAGCTGCAGTCCCACTCCGGTCACGGTGCCCTGAGTGTTGGAGCGCAGGGTGGCGTAGTCGGCAGGCCGCAAAAGGCGGGTGTAGGGATCCCCAAGGGGGGTGAGCATTGATTCGATGGCGTCGTATGCATCTCCTGAGCTGTTGATTGGTTGCTCGAGCGCTTTTTGGCGCAGCCGCTTCCAATGCACCGTTTCAAAGCGTCCGGGATCCACGTAGCTCTGGTTCACTAGGCGCCATGCCTCAACCACCAGCTGCTGGGTATCGCTGAGGGCCAAGGCCGAGGCGCCGGAGGCTGCCAGCAGGGCTAGGGCCAGCACGGGGCCAAGCAAACGCTGCAGCAGTGTTGCCAAAAGGTTTTTCACGGCTGTTGCAAACGGTTGAGAAGGCGCTGGCTTAGAGGGCTGGACACTCACAAGCGGCTCGAGGTCATCGGTAGGATCTCTCAACCAATACCCCAGCTGCATGGCGAACACTCCTGCTGGAAACTCCGGACAGGCTTCGAACCCGGTTTACAACTGGTTCGACGAGCGCCTTGAGATCCAGTCGATTGCCGACGACATCTCGTCGAAATACGTGCCCCCCCACGTCAACATTTTTTACTGCCTGGGCGGCATCACCCTGGTGTGCTTCCTTATCCAGTTCGCCACTGGGTTTGCGATGACCTTCTATTACAAGCCAACGGTGGCCGAGGCCTATTCCTCTGTCCAGTACCTGATGACCGACGTCAGCTTTGGCTGGTTGATCAGGTCTGTGCACCGCTGGAGCGCCTCAATGATGGTGCTGATGCTGATCCTGCACGTCTTCCGCGTTTATCTCACCGGTGGTTTCAAGCGTCCCAGGGAGCTCACCTGGGTTACTGGCGTCACCATGGCGGTGATCACCGTTTCCTTCGGCGTTACCGGCTACTCCTTGCCTTGGGATCAACTCGGCTACTGGGCCGTCAAAATTGTTTCTGGAGTCCCTGCGGCTGTGCCGGTCATCGGTGATTTCATGGTTGAGCTTCTCCGCGGTGGAGAGAGCGTTGGTCAGTCCACTCTGACCCGCTTTTACAGTCTGCATACCTTTGTGATGCCTTGGCTGCTTGCCGTTTTCATGCTGATGCACTTCCTGATGATCCGGAAGCAGGGCATCTCTGGTCCCTTGTGACCTATTGATTCGAGGCCTCTCGCCTCCCGAATCTCACCCCTTAAGCTCCACACCATTACTACAAAGATCCCTGCTGCCGGCAGCTGCCATGCACATCCTTAAGAAGCCCGATCTCACCGATCCCAAGCTCCGCGCCAAGTTGGCGAAGGGCATGGGTCACAATTACTACGGTGAGCCAGCCTGGCCCAACGACCTCCTCTACATGTTCCCCGTGGTAATCCTCGGGACCATTGGCTGCATGGTTGGTTTGGCAGTCATGGATCCGGCCATGCTGGGCGACAAGGCTGATCCGTTTGCAACCCCTCTCGAGATCCTGCCTGAGTGGTACCTGTATCCGGTCTTCCAGATCCTCAGGGTCGTTCCTAACAAGCTTTTGGGCATTGCCCTGCAGACGATGATCCCCCTGGGCCTGATGCTGGTGCCCTTCATCGAGAGTTTCAATAAGTTTCAGAATCCTTTCCGCAGGCCCGTGGCCATGGCCACCTTCTTGTTCGGCACGGTGTTTGCGATTTATCTCGGCATTGGCGCAGCTATGCCGATCGACAAGTCACTCACCCTTGGTCTGTTCTGAGATTTAGGAGCAAATCAGCCTAGGCATTCTGTCTAGGTCCCCTCATTGAGCCGCGACTTCGGTCGCGGCTTTTTTTATGGCATGAATAGAGAGGCTCTTTCAGCTGCTTTGGCCCGTCCCTGGCAGAGCTCTGGGAGCCTCCCTGCCCCAGTGGCTTCCCTATTGGCCAACTCTTGGCGCAATTGGCGCTGAAAGGCCTGCAGCGGCGCCAGGGGGAAGGCAGCAAATGGAATGCACCTACATGCCTGGCCGCAATGGTTTTGGCTTGATGCGCTGTCGCGCTCGATACGGGTCCTTGCCAGAAGGGCGTTGGAGGTGATATGTTTTTGGACTGCGCGCAAGGGGGAAGATCCCGAAGCGAGCAGGCTTACGACGAAGAAGGCGAGAGCCGACGGTGTTGTAAGTTTTCTGAGTCGCTG
>NZ_JAGQCO010000030.1:0-29467 GCF_024346235.1 Cyanobium sp. BA5m-21 | reverse complement strand
GCGCCGGCGTCGGGAGATGGCGCTTGGCTCAAGCTCAAGTGGCGGCACCCAGATCACTGGCACCCGGGTGGGCAGCGACAGCTCAGGCGCCAGTTGTGTGATTACCACCGACAGCGAGGGCTCCCGGCTGGCACGCCAATCCAGCCATGTGCAGTCGATTGAGCTGCGCACATACGTATTTCTTGATTCGCTGCAGCCCCAGCTAGCTGCCTATATGGGTACGGTTAGCCAAGGCTTCCTGCCCATTCCTGGTGACGCCTGCTTGTGGCTGGAGGTGTCGCCGGGCATGGCTGTGCACCGGGTCACCGACATAGCCCTCAAGGCCAGCACGGTGCGGCTTGGCCAGATGATCGTGGAGCGGGCCTTCGGCTCCTTAGCGCTCTACCACCGTGACCAGAGCAACGTGCTCCACTCTGGCGACGTGGTGCTCGAGGCCATCGGCAGCCGGGTGGAGCTCCGCAGCCGTTGCGAGGTCAGCTGGACCGAGATCATCCGAGCGATCACCCCTGACCACGCCGTGCTGATCAATCGCCAGAACCGGCGCGGATCGATGATTCAAGCGGGGATGAGCATGTTCATCCTGGAAACCGAGCCCGCCGGTTACGTGCTGATCGCAGCCAATGAGGCAGAAAAGGCTTCCAACATCACTGTGGTGGACGTGAAAGCCGTGGGCGCCTTTGGCCGTCTAACCCTGGCGGGGCGGGAGGGTGATGTGGAGGAGGCAGCCGCCGCCGCGATGCGGGCTATCAGTCATATCAACAACAAGGCCAGCTGACCCAGAGGCTTGCTCTGACAATTGAGCTACTGGTAATTGAGTTATTGGCAATGGAGCATTAGTTGCTCAGCTCCAGCAGGCGGAGCAACTTCGGGGCAAGCGCCCGAGCTGCCTTGCCGCGGCTGCCGAGCTTGGCCTTGAGGTGGGGGCCCATCAGGGCGTAGGAGCATCCTGCCTCGCGCACATAAAAAAGGCTGTCGTAACCAGGGCCATTACCCTGGGGAGCGCGCAATATCTGGCCGCGGCAGATCCCCTCGGCCTCGGCCCTGGTGGTGCCGGATGGATCGGCCAGGGCCATGGCGCTGCGGAAGCTGGCTCCGCGATAAAGGCTGTCGCCTAATTCTTTCAACAGACGGTGAATCCGCTCGTGGTCTGTGGGGGCGTAGCGGGCCGAAAAAACACCCGGAGCTCCATCCAGGGCATCCACCTCGATGCCTGAGTCGTCGGCGAGGGCCCAGTGGCCGGTGATGCGGGCAACAGCCTCGGCTTTGAGACGGGCATTAGCGAGGTAGGTCGCTCCCGTTTCTTCAATATCGAGACCGGGCGGCTGGGGCAGGACATCCAGCTCAACCAGCTCAAGCATCGCGCCGATTTCGGCCACCTTGTGGGGGTTGCCACTGGCCACGACCAGGATTGGCATTCAGCAGGAATCGGGGCAAGTCATTGTCCCCCAAGGAGGTGTCTATTTCCTGCAGCAGACCTACGGTTGGTAAACGCCTTGGCCCCCGCGTGATTGGGTTCCAGGGGTAACCGATGGACCCAAGCCTGATTCTGCAGAACCTAGTCAGCCCACCGGTGCTGTTTTTTTTCCTTGGCGTGACCGCCGTACTGGTGGGATCGGATCTGGAAATTCCAGCCCCAATCCCAAAGCTGTTCTCTCTCTATTTGTTGCTCGCCATCGGATTCAAAGGTGGCTTGGAGCTTGAGCACAGCGGCCTCGGTGGCCAAGTGCTGCCCACGATCGCCGCCGCGATGGCGATGTCGCTACTGGTGCCTCTCTACAGCTATCTGGTGCTTAAAACCAGGCTGGATGGGTTTAATGCTGCCGCCATTGCCGCCACCTACGGATCGATCAGTGCGGTGACCTTCATCACGGCCGAGAGCTTTCTGGAAACCCAGAACCTGCCCTTCGATGGCTTCATGGTGGCTGCCCTGGCCCTGATGGAATCGCCGGCCATCATTGTGGGCCTGCTGCTGGTCAAATTGGCGGCCCCTAGCCAGCAAGCAGCTGGACCGAAGATGGGCTGGAGCTCGGTGCTGCGGGAGTCATTTTTAAATAGCTCGGTATTTCTGCTCGTAGGTAGTCTGGCGATTGGCTTATTGGTCGCAGCATTCAGCCCAGCCAGCATCGACAAAATGCTGCCATTCACCGACAAACTTTTCTACGGAGCCCTCAGCTTCTTCCTGTTGGACATGGGGATCGTTGCGGCCCAACGGATCCGAGATTTACGACAAGCGGGAGCCTTTCTGATCGGCTTTTCGGTGCTAATGCCACTTTTCAATGCCCTAGTAGGCACCCTGGTCGCCCGAGGCTTGAGCCTCGGACCTGGTAATGCCCTGCTGTTTGTGGTGCTGTGCGCTAGTGCCTCCTACATCGCGGTACCAGCCGCGATGCGGATGACAGTGCCGCAGGCCAATCCCAGTTTGTATATATCGACAGCCCTGGGAGTCACCTTCCCCTTCAACATCATTGTTGGCATCCCCCTCTACATGGCCATGATTAACGCCCTGCTTCCCGCCGCCGGATAAATCAATGAAACGCCTTGAACTGATCCTCAGCGAGCGGGAGTTGGATGCGGTGATCCAGGCAATGGAAACTGCGGGTGTGCCCGGTTATTCCGTCGTCAGACACGTCACCGGCAAGGGTCCGCATGGCTCCGTGTCCGAGGGCATGGAATTCAGCGGTCTAGGCGCCAATGCCCATGTGATCGTGTTCTGCGAAGCGCACTTGCTGGATGGATTGCGCGCAGCCCTGCACCCCCTTTTGACCTACTACGGCGGAGTGGCGTACGTCACAGACGCCGAGGCCCTCTAGGTGCTGGGCAAGCAAATTTTGTTCAAAACGGGATTAACCGGGCCAAAACCAGCGCCAGCACTACAACGGCAAGCATTGCCTAACGTTTTGTGATGCACTGATCAGCCTGCCTTATCTAAAGGCGACGCAACAGTGATGGTCGGTTCCGGCCAAATGGCTTGACGGGGGGTTTGGCTGCCGACCATGGTTGCTAGCGAACATCCAACCCCACCTCCACTAGGAGCAGGTAATGGCAACTGAATCCATGGGCATCGCCCTAGGCATGATCGAAACTCGGGGGCTGGTGCCCGCGATCGAGGCGGCTGACGCCATGACCAAGGCCGCCGAAGTGCGCCTTATCGGTCGTGAATTCGTCGGCGGCGGCTACGTCACCGTGATGGTGCGCGGAGAAACCGGCGCCGTCAACGCAGCTGTGCGCGCCGGGGCCGATGCCTGCGAGCGCGTGGGCGACGGTCTTGTGGCCGCGCACATCATTGCTCGCCCCCACCGCGAAGTGGAGCCTGCCCTGGGCAACGGCAACTACGCCGGTCAGAAGGATTGAGTTGACCAACGTCTGAGGCGTTAACCAACCCATTTCCCTTACCGACCCAATCAGAGAATCACTCATGGCTAAGAAGTACGAATCTGGGGTCAAGGAGTACCGCGACACGTATTGGACTCCTGATTACATCCCCCTCGACACCGATCTGCTGGCCTGCTTCAAATGCACCGGACAGGAAGGCGTCCCCCGCGAGGAAGTTGCCGCTGCTGTGGCCGCTGAATCATCAACTGGCACCTGGTCCGCCGTGTGGTCCGAGCTCCTCACCGACCTCGACTTCTACAAAGGCCGTTGCTACCGCATCGAAGACGTTCCTGGCGACAAGGAAGCCTTCTATGCCTTCATTGCCTATCCCCTCGACCTGTTCGAAGAAGGCTCCATCACCAACGTGCTGACCTCCTTGGTCGGCAACGTGTTCGGCTTCAAGGCCCTGCGACACCTGCGTCTGGAAGACATCCGCTTCCCGATGGCGTTCATCAAAACCTGCATGGGTCCCCCGAACGGCATCGTGGTTGAGCGCGATCGTATGAACAAGTACGGCCGTCCTCTCCTGGGCTGCACGATCAAGCCGAAGCTAGGCCTGAGCGGTAAGAACTACGGCCGGGTTGTCTATGAGTGCCTACGCGGCGGTCTGGACTTCACCAAGGACGACGAAAACATCAACTCCCAACCTTTCCAGCGTTGGCAGAACCGTTTCGAGTTCGTTGCTGAAGCAACCAACTTGGCGCAACAGGAAACAGGCGAGAAGAAGGGGCACTACCTCAACTGCACCGCTGCAACTCCTGAAGAGATGTATGAGCGCGCCGAGTTCGCTAAAGAACTGGGCCAGCCCATCATCATGCACGACTACATCACTGGTGGCTTCACCGCTAACACCGGTCTTGCCAAGTGGTGCCGTAAGAACGGCATGCTGCTGCACATTCACCGTGCAATGCACGCTGTGATTGACCGCCATCCCAAGCACGGTATCCACTTCCGAGTGCTGGCCAAGTGCCTGCGTCTCTCCGGTGGTGACCAGCTGCACACCGGCACGGTGGTCGGCAAACTGGAGGGCGACCGCCAGTCGACCCTCGGCTATATCGACCAACTGCGCGAATCCTTCGTCCCCGAAGATCGCAGCCGCGGCAACTTCTTCGACCAAGACTGGGGCTCCATGGGCGGCGTGTTCGCCGTGGCCTCCGGTGGTATCCACTGCTGGCACATGCCCGCACTGGTTGCCATTTTTGGCGACGACTCCGTGCTGCAGTTCGGTGGTGGTACCCACGGTCACCCATGGGGTTCGGCTGCTGGTGCTGCTGCTAACCGCGTGGCTCTCGAAGCCTGCGTCAAAGCCCGTAACGCCGGTCGTGAAATCGAGCGCGAAGGCCGCGACATCCTTCTGGAAGCAGCGAAGCACAGCCCTGAGCTAGCTATCGCCCTGGAGACCTGGAAGGAAATCAAGTTCGAGTTCGACACCGTCGACAAGCTCGACACCTGAAATTGCCAGTCTGAGTTGGTGAGTGGGGCAAGCAACTTGCCTACTCTCCTCCCAGAACGGAATATTCAGAACTTGAGATTAAACTAATCTCTGCGAACGAGATTAAGAGCCTTTCTACAAGGTTCAAACATTCCATCCACATAAGGATCCCCATGCCTTTCAAGAGCACCGTGGGTGACTACCAAACAGTCGCCACCCTGGAGACATTCGGCTTCCTGCCGCCGATGACCCAGGACGAGATTTACGATCAAATCGCTTACATCATTGCCCAGGGTTGGAGCCCGCTCGTTGAGCATGTCCATCCCAGCAACTCCATGGCGACCTACTGGTCATATTGGAAGCTGCCCTTCTTTGGCGAGAAGGATTTGGGTGTGGTCGTGAACGAGCTTGAGTCTTGTCACCGCGCCTACCCCGACCACCACGTTCGATTGGTGGGCTACGACGCTTATACCCAAAGCCAGGGTTCCTGCTTCGTGGTATTCGAAGGACGCTGATCCCAGCCCTTCCGGGGCTCGAGCCATTGGCCTGGGCCCCAACCCCTTTCCTCTGCTGGCTAGTTCGCGTTGCGGACTGGTCAGCACCTTTTCAGATATTCCATTCGACGGGCGGACATGGCCAGCACATCCAGCCGGGAAGCAGCTCTGGAGCGCCGCAGGGCTCTCACCAACGGCGGCAAAAAAGCCGCCAGCCGGTTCACCTCCGGTCCGAGCCGTGTGCGCTCGGTTGAAGACGCTCGCCCCACTCGCACAGCCGCAGCGCAGGAGTCCTCTGCATCGGTGGCCAAGGCCGCTTCAGTTGCTGCCCCGGCTGTGAACGCCCGGGCGGCTGCCTCTCACCGCAGCCTTGCTGCACCCACCGGCTCCAGCCGGACCACCCAGGCCCGTCCAATCGCAAATCCAAGTAGAGATTTGGTGCTTGCCCGACGGGAAGCCCTTTCCAAACGCGGCAAACGTGCCGACACCTCCAGCGACCGCACGCGCACGGACCTGGCAAAAATTGCATCAAAAGTCCAAGTCCCTGTAGCGGAAGCCAAGTCCAAGTGTCAAGGCGAGACCGCTCCTGCGCCGGCCCAATTGAGCCTCAGTAATCGCCCTACCAAAACAAGTGGCAGTGGTGGAGATCGCCGTGCCACAGCCAAGCGCCTCTCCCAACTAGATCCCAGCCGGGCCCTTGTACTCGCACGAAGAGAAGCTCTCTCTAAGCGTGGCAAATCAGCTAATGCGCCTAAGAGCACTACAGCTGCTTCGATATCCCGCCAAGGAAATCCTGATATGAGCGCCCGCGAACTTTCCCAGAAGGTGCGCGAACTGCGCGCCAAGGTTGGTAGCGCTGGTTCCAGCAGAGTCGCCGGCATCCGCCCCTCCGGCCCAAACCGCCACGGCGCCAGACAGGCAGCCGCCGCAGAAGCCCACTGGAAAGTGGGAGTGAGCGAAACCAGCTCTGGTCAGGTGGTTACCGGAACCCAGGCCAATCGCTCAGAGAAAACCACTGGTAACGAAGCGGCTACCTGCCGCGCCATTACGGGCACCGAATATCTCGGCGCCGAGGTGTTCCAGGCCTTCTGTCAGAGCGGTCCAGTGGCAAGTCAACCTGCCAAGGTGCGCGTCAGCGCCACTACCCATGGCAACCGGGTCACTGGCAATGAGGTTGGTCGTTCTGAAAAGGTGACCGGCGATGAGCCCGGTACCTGCAAAAACATCACCGGCACCGAATACGTTTCAGCCAATCAGTCAGCAGCCTTCTGCGGCACTTCCAGCCCCAGCCCCAGCCCACGCAAGGTTGGACGCAGCCAGACCGAGGGAGGTCAGGCAGTTTCAGGTGTGATGGTTGGTCGCTCAAGCCTTGTCACGGGTGACGAACCCGGCTCGGGTAAGCACCTCACCGGCTCCCAGTACATATCCGATCAAGGCCAGGTGACTGGACGGGCTCCTACCAAGGTTGCAAGCTTGCATACCCTTCGTGGCACGGGCATCACTGGCACCCATGTGGGCCGCAGCGAGCATGTCACCGGTGATGAGCCCGGCAGCTGCCGCATGGTTACTGGTGATGAATACGTCGGCAGCCAGCAATATGCGGATTTCTGCAGCAGCAAGCCCCAGCCAGAGTCTGCCAAGGTGGGCTTCAGCGTCACCAATCGGGCCCAGGTCGTCAGTGGTACCCACACTGGCCGCTCCTCCAATGTCACCGGTGATGAGCCCGGCACCTGCAAGGTCGTAACCGGCACGCCCTACGCCGGTCTTGAGCAGGCAGGTGACTTCTGCAACAGCAAGTCCGTCGCCGAAATCCGTCAGCGCACTCCGGTGCGCGGCTCTAACCGCATGAGTGGCATACAGCCAGGGATTGGCGGTGTCCTCACTGGTGCGGGCCGCGGGGCCTGCGAAGCTATAACCGGCACTCCCTATATCGGTGGCGATCAACTCGCCAAGGTCTGCGGTGCCGCCGCAGCCCAGGACTCCGACTTCCCCCAACCCCTGGCGGGTAGCCAGCCCTGGCAGCAATTCAGCATCCAATCCCCGGCTCGCTCAGCCCAGGTGGGGCGAGATCCAGCCGGGGCCGTAACCGGCACCAGCTACGAGCAGGGCAGCAGGATTACCGGCCCTTTTGCCTTGGCCGGTGACATGGTCACCGGCACCGAGCAATTCCGTTTCGACCGTCGCGGCAGCAGCCAAATCGCTCGGGGGCCCATTGAGGTTCCTGTCAGCGTTGACGCGGATGCTCGTCCAACTTCCAGGGTGACCGGCGAAGGCATCTCTGCTGGCTTGAAGATCACTGGTGATGACTGGGATCGGGGTGAACGGGTCACCGGCACCGAGGGCGTTTCAGCCCGGCGCCGCAACCCCACCAGGCCAGGCTCGAAGACCTCGATGCCTGCCGCCCTCCAGCCAAAGCGCAACGAAGAGCGTCCCGAGCCAGTCAGCCGTGTCACCGGTTCTAGTGGCAACACCACAGCTGGCTCCCTGATCACCGTGTCTGGCGGGGCCCGCGGCTGAACCCCTGATGCCCCGACGCCCTCTCGCCACTGCCTATCGCCCGCTGGCTCCGACGGCTCCCCGCCGTCGGCCCGGCACCGCTGCCGCGAGCGATCTAGTGGCGACTGTCTTGCATCCGCTTAGCGATGCTCGGCTAAATGGGGTCCTGAGGGCCTACGAAGGGCAAGTCAAAGGCGCATTTGATCGCATTGTGCCCTTGCTCAAGCGCCTTTCAGCCCTGCAGCACGAGGCTGATTTCATCGAGCAGGCCCAGTTGCTATCAAGGGCCGAACTCGGCTTTGAGTTGCCGCTGCCCATTCTCGAGAAGGCCTGGGTCAGCCAGCTCGACATGCGCACCTTGTTCGCCTGGTGTGTATTTGAAACCTACGAACAAACCAGCGACTCCTTCTTTCAGCACGACCCCCTGGAAGGCAAGCCTGGCAGTCCCGCTGCCGAAGCCTTCAATGAGTTTCTACTGGCCTGTGGATTCCACCTACTCGATGCAACCCCCTGCGCTGACGGGCGCCTGGCCCATGCCATGGCCTACGCCCTGAGAATTCCATTCAGTTCGGTGCGGCGTCGCTCCCATGCCGGTGCCTTGTTTGACGTCGAAAACACGGTCAACCGCTGGGTCAAAACTGAACATCGCCGCTACCGGGAAGGTCAGCCCAATTCGGCGCACGATGACACCCGTTACCTCAAGGTGGTGCTCTACCACTTCAGTTCAAAAGATCCCTTGCATGAGGGCTGTGCTGCCCATGGTAGTGATGACGCCTTGGCGGCCTCCTGTGGCCTATCCCGGCTCAAGGATTTCCAGCAGGCCGTCGAAAACAGCTTCTGCTGTGGTGCCTCGGTAGATCTGTTGCTACTAGGCATCGACACCGACACCGACACGATTCGTGTGCATGTGCCGGGCATTGATGGCAGCACCAATCTGGAGAGCTGGCTGGATGCCAAAGCGGCCTATGAGGCCACTCACCATCTCAATGCGGTTGAGGGCCGGGCCCGCATTCAATCGTTGGTGGAGCAGGCAGCGGCCAGCAGTCCCGACCCGGGCATGGTGAAGCTGATAGCCCGCCTGATCGAGAACAACATCTCCCAGATCGACTATGTGAGCCAGTACCACCGAGGCAGCTACGGCGATGCTGGCCATGCGGAGCGCTTCATCGGTGTGGGCATAGGCTTCAAGGAGATCCACCTGCGCAACCTCACCTACTTCGCCTATATGGATACGGTGGAGGAGGGAGCGCCCGATCTGGATGTAGGCATCAAGATTTTCAAGGGCTTAAACGTTTCTCGGGGCCTGCCTGTGCCAGTGGTAGTGCGCTTTGACTACAACGGTCAGGTGCCCGGGGCGAGGCAGCGAGCGATCCGCAATTGTCAACGGGTGCAAGCCGCCATGGAAAACCGTTACCCCGAATTGTTTAAGCAGGGCCTATTGCATGCCCTGCTTACCGTGCGGGATCAAGACCGTCACACCCCAGCTGAAGCTGTAGGTTCCACCATCACATTTGCGAGCGGAGGAGGGCACTGACATGTTGATCTGCAAGGTGGTTAAACCACTGGTGTCTACCAATCGCATTCCAGGTTTTGAGTACAAGCACCTGCAGGTGGTGCTCGATGGCAGCACTCAGAAAGTGGCAGTTGATGCCGTGGGTTGCGTACCAGGCGACTGGGTGATCTGTGTAGGCAGCTCAGCTGCGCGCGAGGCCGCTGGAAGCAAGTCGTACCCGAGCGATCTAACGATCGTGGGAATCATTGACCACTGGGATCCTGACGCTGGCAAGGCTCAAGTTCCGCCAGGAGGGGCCAGCTAATGGAAATCATGCAGGTCACCGGCTCTCTGGTTTGCAGCCAGCGGATTGCCGGATTAGATCACTCCAATCTGCGCATCTTGCGCACCGCCAAGGGCAAGCTGAGCGTTGCTGTCGACCCAGTCGGTGCATCCCCAGGCAACTGGGTATTCACCGCCAGTGGCTCTGCGGCCCGCTTCGCCTGCGGTAATCCCGAGGTGCAGACCGATCTGACGATCGGTGGAATCATTGATTTCTGGGAGCCCGACGGCTAGGTGGCCCGGGTAGCTCGCTGCCCGATCGACCTGTCATCACTCCAGCCCCCATACTCCTGAGCCATGGCCACCCCCACCCCTAAATCCACCACCAGCGGAGTTGCTGCTGCCATATCCGCCCCCGCGGCTTCGGCAGCCAGCTCCACACCGGTGGCTGCAGCGGCGGCGGCCAGCTCGACCTCGCCTGCAGCGGCCCCCAAGGCCCTGCCGGCGGCGGCTGCCCAGCCCCCTGCGGCGAAAGCCGTAGCCAAGCCAGCTGCCTCGACAGCGCGCCGTGCTTCCAGCACGACACGCCGCTCTAGCGCCAGCTCAACCGGCGCCCGTACCGGTGCCGGCAAGGGCGCCGGTACCACCCCCCCCACCACACCTTCCCGCAGCAACGCCATGGCTCCTTCCATTCAGGGCATCGCCCTCGGCATGATCGAAACCCGTGGCCTGGTGCCGGCGATTGAAGCCGCAGACGCCATGACCAAGGCCGCTGAAGTGACCCTGATCGCCCGTGAGTTCGTTGGCGGCGGCTATGTCACCGTGATGGTTCGCGGCGAAACAGGTGCGGTGAATGCAGCAGTGCGTGCCGGCGCTGATGCCTGTGAGCGCGTCGGCGACGGTCTGGTTGCTGCCCACATCATCGCCCGTCCCCACAGCGAAGTGGAGCCTGCCCTGATCGCAACTGCTACCACCCGTCGCCTCTGATGGCCATGGGCGCCGTTCATCCGCGCGTCCTGGGTTACCTCGGCCGCGCCCTGAGCTTGGAATTTTCCGCAGTTCAGCAGTACATGACCCAGGCCTCCCTAGTGGAGCTCTGGGGAGATGGTGATTCGGCTGCCCGGTTGCGACGCGAAACCGTGGAGGAAATGCAGCATGCGGAACGCCTGGTGCAGCGCATGCTTGCTCTGGGGGTAGCTCCTGCAGCATCCCAGTTGAGGCCCGTTGCCCATGCCGCCGACCTGGTCGGACTGCTCCGGCTCAATCTCGCCCTCGAAAACGACCTGATCCATCACTACGCCGAGGCTGTTCGCTTTTGCGTTTTGGTGGGTGATGGCCCTAATGAAGTCCTGTTCAGGAGTCTCTGGAAGGACGAACAGCAGCACGGCGAAGATCTGGGGGCCTGGCTTCGCAGCCTTGGCTTCAGCCCCAATCCCTCCATGGAACGGGCCACCTTCTGAGCCGACCGACGCCCATCCCCCCTTGCTCGCCCCACCCCTGCCACTTTCGATCCAGCTGGCCTGGTTGATCCCGCTCTATGGGTTCAGCGGCATGGTTTTGTCCCTGCCGTGGGCTGCTGGATGGATCAAGCGTCACGGTCCTCGCCCTGCGGCCTATCTCAACCTGATCGTCACGCTGCTGGCGGTGGTGCATGGCACCTTGATGCTGCAGCAGGTATGGCTGCTGGGTCCCCAGCACATCGAGCTGCCCTGGTTTCAGGCTGCCGATCTCGACCTGCGCATTGGCTTAGACCTATCCCTGACCAATCTGGCCGCCCTGGAGTTGGTGACCGGACTGAGCTTGGTGGGTCAGGTATTTGCCCTGGGCTACCTGGATAAGGAGTGGGCCTTGGCGAGGTTTTATGCCCTTGTTGGTTTCTTTGAAGGAGCCCTTGCCGGAGTTGTACTGAGCAGCAATCTGTTCATGAGCTATTTCCTGCTGGAAATGCTCACTCTTTCCACCTATCTGCTTGTGGGGTTCTGGTACGCCCAACCGTTGGTCGTTACGGCGGCCAGAGATGCCTTTTTGACCAAGAGGGTTGGCGATGTCTTGCTGTTGATGGGAGTAGTAGCTCTCTCAGCCTGGGCTGGCTCGATGGAATTCGACGACCTTTACGTGTGGGCAGCTGAAGCCCATGCCAATGGTTCCCTAACCCCGCTTGCGGGCACCCTGCTCGGGCTGGGCCTCATCGCCGGCCCCATGGGTAAGTGCGCCCAGTTCCCCATGCACCTCTGGCTTGACGAGGCCATGGAGGGTCCAAACCCAGCTTCGATTCTGCGCAACTCCGTAGTTGTGACAGCTGGAGCCCTTGTGCTGCTCAAGGTGATGCCGCTGCTGCGGTTTTCACCGCTGGCGGTTGATGTGTTGCTGGTGGTGGGCACAATCAGTGCCCTGGCTGGTGCCCTGGTGGCGATCGCCCAGGTCGATATCAAGCGGGCCTTCTCCTACTCCACAACCTCCTATCTGGGCCTGGTTTTCATCGCAATCGCCCTGCAACAGCCGGCTGTTGCCCTGTTGCTGTTGTTTGCCCATGGCCTCGCCAAGGCTCTGCTGTTCATGAGTGTGGGCAGCGTTATCGCCACCACCAGCTGCCAGGACCTCACCGAGCTGGGTGGCCTGGGCTCCCGCATGCCTGCCACCACTACCGCCTACCTGGTGGGGGGAGCGGGCCTGGTGGGTTTGCTGCCCCTTGGCTGCTTCTGGTGCTTCGGCCTGCTGGTGGATGCGCTGGGCCGCACTGCACCATTTTTTGCCGCAGTTGTGCTGATCACCAATGCCCTTACAGCCTTTAACCTCACTCGGGTCTTCCGGCAGGTGTTTATGGGAGCGCCTCTGCCAAAAACCAAGCGGGCCCCTGAGGTCAACTGGCTGATGTCCCTACCGATGGTGAGCCTGACCGTGCTGGTAGCTCTCCTGCCAGCCTTGATGGCCCGGATAGATTCGGTGCCGGGCTTGGCCTCATTCCCCCTGCCCCTCGCCACTGCAGTGGTGGCAAGCGGCGTAGCTGGAGTGATCGGCGGCTGCCTGGTGCCCCTGCACAAGTTCTGGTCCCGATCCATGTTCAAACCCCTGCGGTTGCTCCAGGATCTACTTGCCTACGACTTTTACACCGAGCGCATCTACAGGGTGACGATTGTGGCGGCGGTGGCCGCTCTGGCACGATTTAGCAACTGGATCGACCAGGCCCTGGTTAGTGGCTTTGTTAATGGCATCGGCAGGCTTTCCCTGGCGAGCGCCGAAGGGCTGAAGCTCTCGGTGAGCGGCCAGCTGCAGACCTATGTCTTAACGGTCCTATTGGCGATTGTGCTGTTGCTCACCTCGCTGCAGTGGTTGCACGGATGAGGAGCGCCTGATGCTGAGCCTTCTACTACTTATCCCTCTGCTGGGTGCACTTGCTCTAGCCCTATGGCCCGGCAACCCCTCGCCCGGACGCATGCGCACCGTGGCCCTGGTGGTGTTGGGCCTGCAATTGATCTGGAGCCTGCTGGTGCTGCTCCGCTTCGACACCGGCCTCGGTGGCATGCAGCTGCAGGAGTCATTTGTCTGGGTCGGCAGCATCGGCCTCGACTACCGGCTCGGGGTCGATGGCTTATCAATGCCGCTGGTGTTGATCAATTGTGCCCTCACCTTGGTTTCAGCGATCTGCACCCGGGACATCAACCAGCGGCCCCGCATCTACTTTGCCCTGTTGCTGGTTATCAGCGGCGCTGTTAACGGTGCTTTCTTAGCCGAAAACCTGCTGCTATTTTTCCTGTTCTATGAGCTGGAGCTGATCCCACTCTGGTTTCTAATCAGCATCTGGGGCGGCGCCAACCGGGCCTATGCGGCCACAAAGTTCCTGATTTTTACAGCGGTGTCGGGGATGCTGATCCTCGGAGCCTTTTTGGGCCTGGCCCTACTAACCGGCAGTGTGGATTTCAGCCTCACCCCGGTCACAAGTGAAAGGCTAGCGATGGGAGGACAGCTGGTGCTGCTCGGGGCACTGCTGGTGGGATTTGGCATCAAGGTGCCCCTATTTCCATTTCACAACTGGCTACCTGATGCCCACACCCAGGCATCTACACCAGTGTCAGTGCTGCTGGCAGGGGTGCTGCTGAAGCTGGGCACCTACGGCTTGCTGCGCTTCTGCATGGGTCTTTTCCCAGAAGCATGGACCTTACTGGCTCCGGGATTGGCCATCTGGGCAGCCGTATCTGTGCTGTTTGGCTCCCTTGCAGCGATAGCCCAGCAGGACATGAAGCGGATGGTGGCCTACAGCTCCGTGGGTCACATGGGCTACATCCTGCTAGCCGCTGCCGCTGCCACACCGGTCGCCCTGCTCGGGGCGGTGTTCCAGATGGTCAGCCACGGCCTGATTTCAGCCCTGCTATTTCTGCTGGTGGGCATTGTGTATCGCAAGACGGGCACCCGGGATCTCTCAGTACTGCATGGTCTGCTCAACCCGGAACGGGGTCTGCCATTCACAGGCACGCTGATGATTTTGGGGGTCATGGCCAGTGCCGGTATGCCTGGCATGGCCGGCTTCATCTCGGAGTTCATGGTGTTCCGCGGCAGCATCACCGCCTTCCCCCTGGCCACCTTGCTTTCAATGGTTGGTTCGGGCCTTACGGCGGTTTATTTTCTACTGCTAGTTAACCGCGCCTTTTTCGGCCGCCTGGCAGTGACATCGGCCACCGATGCGGTGGCCGATGGTCGCCTCGATGTGCGCTTGGCCGCCGTGGCTCCGCGCGAAACCATCCCGGCCATGGGCCTGGCCTTTGCCGTAGTGGCCATCGGCCTGCTGCCCTCGGGCCTCGGCAAGTTGAGTGAGGCTGCTTCCACCTCCATGGCCCAACTGCCAGCTCTGGTGGCAGCAATGGAACTAGCAGCCCTGCATCCATGGGGGGTGGGCTGATGCCAATCATCTCTGCCGAACTGGTCCACGCTGGGGGTAGGCCTGCTGCCCTAGAACTCGAACAGCAGCTACTCAGCGGCCAGACCCTGCTCAGTGAATCCGCAGACCACCTAATCGAGGTGGTGGATGTGCTCAAGAGCTATGGAGAGGTGCTGGATGCTTACAGCATCAACCTGATCTTCCAAGCCGAGCAGCAGTTCCTGCTGCCCTTTCCACTGTTCAAATACCTTGATGGTGACAAAAACCCAGCCAAGATCTGGCGCCATCTGATCCACGACCGGATCAACTTCGAATACGCCGAATACTGCATGAAGGCCATGCTCTGGCATGGCACCGGCGGTCTTGATGCCTATCTGGATTCCGATGAGTTTGCGGCCAACTGCGCTGCGATCATTCGCCGTAAGACAAGAATTGATCCTCTTCTTGCTCTGCTCAACCCCCTGTTTAGGGGCTTCCTGCCCGAGCTGATTCGTACGGCTGCCACCACCCACGCTCTCGGTCAGTTTTGGCGGGTCATGAGTGATCTGTTTATCGATCTGGCCGAGGCTGAGGCAGATGGCAGGGTTGGGTCTATCGATGCTGTAGTCGAATTCATCAAGGACGGACTTGTCGCCGCCGCTGCCAACCCGATCACCTACGGAGTGGAGGTTGACGGCGAACACTTCTGGGTGCTGCCACCGGAGGCCGGTCTCACCTTCCTGGTGGATGTGGCCGTGCCCTACGTGGAGGCGGTCTTTCTGCGGGGCATGCCGTTCCTGGGCACGGTGAGCTTCAACGCCCAGGCCCAGCAGATCTCACCAGACCAAGCGCAGTTTGCCTACGGCGCCCTATTTGCCGACCCCCTACCGAGCATGGGTGCCGGCATTCCACCCAGCCTGCTGATGCAAGACATGTTCCGGCATCTGCCGGAGCGGTTGCACCAGTGGTATCGCGAGCGCACTCGGGGAGAGGGAGATGTGCGGGTGAAAATCTGCATGAGCTTCCAGAAGTCGATGTTTTGTGTCACCAATGCAGCGATACGTGGCACCTTCCCCCAGCCGCTCAATAGCAGCGAACCAGCAGCCCAGGCAGCAAACCGGGCCTATGCCGCAGCCTGGGCCTCCCGCCTGGCCACTGCCCGCACTGATTGCCTTGACTGAGTTTGCCTTGACTGAGATTGCCTTGACTGAGTTTGCCTTGACTGAGCCCCAAATGACCTTTTTTAGCTTCAAGTAATGGACCAACCCTGGACCCCGCGCCCCAAACCCGAGCAGGCCGAAAGGCTGGAGCGGCGCATTGAATTCATCGACTACGCCACCACCAGAGACTTTCTGGAGCGTCTCAATGCCCTCTGCGAGACCGAACAACGCTTCCCTGATATCAGCTTCGGGCGCACCTACGTGAACCTGACTCTGCGCGCCGAAACTGAAGACTCCCCAATCGAAGCAGCAGACTGGGCCTTCACAGCAGCCATTGATGCTCTGGTCTGTTGACTCTCCCAGTCCCCGGCAACGACACGGTGATTGATCTACAGGCGGCCTATGAAGGAGCCGGCATTCAGGCGACGCTCGATCAACTCGACCTGGAGCTGATCGGCCTACGGCCGGTGAAGGCGCGCATCCGAGAAATCGCTGCCTTATTGGTGGTCGACAGGGCCAGGCAGCAAGTGGGGCTCGAGACCAAGCCGCCCAGCCTGCACATGTCATTCACGGGGCGACCGGGCACGGGCAAAACCACAGTTGCTGCCCGGATGAGCAAAATCCTGCACGGTCTCGGCTATGTGCGCAAAGGCCATGTGGTGACCGCTACCCGCGACGATCTGGTGGGGCAATACATCGGCCACACCGCGCCAAAAACCCGGGAAATGCTCAAGAAGGCACTGGGCGGCGTGCTCTTTATCGATGAGGCTTACTACCTCTATCGACCAGAAAATGAAAGGGATTACGGCGCCGAAGCCATCGAAATATTGCTGCAGGTAATGGAGGGTAATCGCGACGACTTAGTAGTAATTTTTGCGGGCTACAAAGACCGAATGGATATTTTTTATCAATCTAATCCAGGGCTCTCATCCCGTGTAGCAAACCATATCGATTTCCCGGATTACAGCGCCGAGGAACTACTTGCCATTGCCCAGCTGGTGCTAGCTGACGAAAACTACCGCTTCAGCCAGGAGGCCACTGCAGCTTTCGCTGACTACATCCACCGGCGCATGCAGTTGCCCTTCTTCGCCAATGCTCGCTCCATTCGTAACGCTATTGATAGAGCGCGAATGCGCCAGGCCAACCGCCTATTCAGCCGCATCGGTAGCCCCCTAACCAAACTAGACCTGATGACGATCGAGGCTGAAGACATCACGGCCAGCCGTGTATTTGACGGTGAAGTAGAGGGACTAGACCCATCTCGGCCCCTCACCTAAAGTCAGGGCTGATTTGATCGCCCCATGTCCCTTACACGCCTTACCGCAGCCGGATTTGCCCTGGGAGTGGCCCTTTGGGGCGGCAGAGCGGGTGCGGCCCCCACCTGCACCTTTCTGCAACCGGTTGGGGGAAATGGCAGCTCACGGATCGTGTCCAAATCGGTGGGAGCGGCCAAGGTCACCCCGATCGGAATGGCCTTAGGTCGCACCAACTGGAACACCGACTTTC
The DNA here is from genome assembly GCF_024346235.1 of Cyanobium sp. BA5m-21. Classification (NCBI taxonomy): domain Bacteria; kingdom Bacillati; phylum Cyanobacteriota; class Cyanophyceae; order Synechococcales; family Prochlorococcaceae; genus Cyanobium; species Cyanobium sp. BA5m-21. The sequence goes on along the minus strand of NZ_JAGQCO010000030.1, from coordinate 12,381 downwards.
TGGTGGACCAGCCCTACACCAGCTTCAAGTTCTTTTTCACCGCCAACAGCTCGGACCCCAAGGCCAAGTACCCCGTTGAGGCCTACATGAAGTTCAGCGATGGCTCAAGCCTGCAGATGTTCAATACAGAGATAAATCCGCCGATGGGCACAGGCAAAATGTTCGGCCCCTTTGCAATCGTGCCCGGCAAGCAGGCAACCCAGATGAATTTCAAAGTAGGGGCAAGCAAGGATCCCGGTGCCTTGGGCTTCAGCTATAGGATTTCAGTGCAGGGGTGCCGCTAAATTTAATATAATTTAAGCAGAGCTTTAACGACGCTTTCGGGAGTCTATCTGCAGCAGGTCTCGCACCTGCTGCACTTGGCGTGAAAGAACCGGATCGCTATTTAGTTTGCGGTCGATTTGTTCAACGGCATACATCACCGTGGAGTGATCCTTGCCACCAAAAGCCTCGCCGATGCGCGGCAGGCTCAGATTGGTGCTCTGGCGCATCAGGTACATACCCACCTGGCGGGCCTGGCTGACGGCTCGCTTGCGGCTAGCGCTGCGCATCTCTTCTACGCCCACACCGAATACCTCGGCCACCTTCTCGATTACTTGGACCGGCTTCACCTCCACATCCCCACCACCGGGATCGAGCATGGGGGCCACCGATTCCACCGTCATCGGCAGGCCGGTGATCGATGCGAAGGCCACCGCCCGGGTTAGTGCCCCTTCCAGCTCGCGGATGTTGGAGGTGAAACGGCCGGCGATGAACTGGATCAGGTCGCGGGGCAGCACCATCTGCTCCTGCTCGGCCTTCTTGTGCAGGATCGCCATGCGGGTTTCCAGGTCTGGAGCCTGGATATCGGCAATGAGGCCCATCGAGAAGCGGGAGATCAGCCGCTCCTGCAATCGAGGAATCTGGGACGGAGGGCGATCGGAGGCAATCACGATCTGGCGGCCCGCCTCGTGCAGGGCGTTGAAGGTGTGGAAAAACTCCTCCTGGGTGTATTCCTTGCCCTCAATGAATTGAATGTCGTCCACCAGGATCAGGTCGGCGGCGCGGTAGCGGTCGCGGAAGGCCTGCATGCCGTCCTTGCGGATCGCCTGGATCAGGTCATTGGTGAAGGTTTCGGTGCTCACATAGAACACCCGCGCCTCGGGGTTGATTTCAAGTCGGTAATGGCCGATCGCCTGCATTAAATGGGTTTTGCCCAGCCCGACTCCACCGCACAGAAATAGGGGGTTGAACTCCCGGCCCGGTGCCTCGGCTACCGCTAGGGACGCAGCGTGGGCCATGCGGCTGTTGGGTCCCACCACGAAGCGGTTGAACACGTAGCGGGGGTTGAGGCCCGGCGCCAATTTTCGGGGGGTCTCGCCCGTAGCACGCGGCGCGGCATCACGACTGGTCACGGCCACCGGAGCCAGAACCGCCGCCGCACCACTGGCGGACGCCGCAATGATGTCATCACCGCTGGCTGCGGAAACCCGAACCTGAACCTGGCGGCCGGCGATCTCACTGGCAACCGCCTCGATCGTGCCGAGGTAGTTCTTGCGCAGCCAGCCACAGGCAAAGCTATTGGGGGCCTCAAGCTGGAGCTGGCCGGCCTCAAATCCCTGACAGCGAGCCGGTCGTATCCAGGTCTCAAAGGTGGGCTTGCTGAGGTTGGCCTGCAGAGCCTGTTGAACCTGGTGCCACAGCTCCTCTCCCTGCTGCACCGAATTCCGCCGTATCGAAGGAGCCGAATCTACGCATGGTTGCGCAGCAGGGCCGTCTTTAATGAAACGGATTCAGACCTGGCCCAGTTCCATCCCCATGCTCCGCCTCTCCCCCCGCTGTCGAGCTGCGCTAGTCGCCCCTGCAGCGCTGCTGCTGGTGGGCTGCAGCCAAGGGCTGCCTGGGCTGCCTGGCCGCCAGAGCACCCAGACACCGATCAGTGATGCACCCCCAACGCCGTCGCTGCAGCAGGGCAACACCCTGATCGTTGATGCGGTGGCCAAGGTGGGGCCAGCCGTAGTGCGAATCGACACCGTCAAGCGCCTGGTGAACCCCCTGGGCGGCCTGTTTGGCCGCGGGCCCACCATTCAGCAGCAGCAGGGCCAGGGCTCGGGCTTCATTACCCGTTCTGACGGAGTGTTGCTCACCAATGCCCACGTGGTGGAAGGAGCCAGTGAAGTGACTGTGACCCTGCCCGATGGCCGCAGCTTCACTGGCAAGGTGCTCGGCAGCGATCCGCTCACCGATGTAGCGGTAGTGAAGGTGGTGGCTTCCAAGCTGCCGGTGGCTCCGCTGGGAGATTCCGCCAAAGTGCGCCCGGGCGAGTGGGCCATCGCCATTGGCAATCCGCTGGGCCTCGACAACACCGTCACAGCTGGAATCATCAGCGCGATCCAGCGCACCAATGCGGTAGGTGAGGGCCAGCGCGTGCCCTACATCCAGACCGACGCCGCCGTGAATCCCGGCAACAGTGGCGGCCCCCTAATCAATGACCGGGGTCAGGTGATCGGCATCAATACAGCCATCCGTCAGGCCCCAGGCGCCGGCCTGAGTTTTGCGATCCCAATCAACGTTGCTCGCCAGATCGCCGCCCAGATCCTCGAGAAGGGCTCCGCCAGCCATCCCTACATCGGCGTACGACTGCAGGCCCTCACGCCCCAGTTGGCGAGGGAGATCAACGCCAGCACCGATGAATGCCGGCTTCCCGAGGTGAATGGGGTGGTGGTGGTGGAGGTGATGCCCGGCAGCCCAGCCGCAGAGGGTGGCCTAAAGCCCTGCGACCTGATTGACCAGGTGGGAGGCAAGGCCGTAAAGAACCCCTCCGAGGTGCAGCTGGCCGTGGACCAGGGCCGGGTGGGTCAGCCCCTGGCCGTATCCCTGCGTCGCGGCGACGGGCGGCTGACCCTGCAGCTCAAGCCAGCAGAACTGCCCCGCCAGGGGTGAGTGCTACCTGCAGTCGCCAGCTGATCGTGATGGCCCGCTGGCCGGCTCCGGGCCGTTGCAAGCGACGCTTGGCCCGAGAGCTTGGCGCGGCCAGGGCCGCCCAAATCCAGGCGCGGCTGACAGTTCACACCCTGGCGGCGGCTAGGGACGCCCGCCAGGGTCACGGCCTTGAACTGGTGCTTGCCGTTGAGGGCTTGGGTGGTCTCGCCGCCAGCCGTTGGGGCCAGGCGCTCGGGGCGGACAGAACCGTGCTGCAGGGGCGAGGGGCTCTGGGATTGCGCATGCAGCGCCAGTTTCAGCGTGCCGCCAGGGAAGGGGCCAGCAAGGTGGTGCTGATCGGCAGCGACCTGCCCGAGCTCGAAGCCAGCGACCTGTCAGCCGCCTTTACGTCCCTTGGGCACTGCCAGGGGGTGTTGGGCCCGGCCCTCGATGGGGGCTACTGGCTGATTGGGCTGCGGCGTCCTGAGCCGGAGCTGCTCGCAGGCATCGCCTGGGGGGGCGCGCAGGTGCTCGAGCAAACCCTGGCGGCAATGGCGCGTCGGGGCCTGGAGCCGGAACTGCTAACCCGCCGCGGCGACCTCGACTGGGCCAGGGACCTGCTGCCATGGCGCTGATCACCCCAACCATCAATCCAACCATCACCGTGGTGATTGCCGCCCGCAATGAGGCGCCGCGGCTGCCTCTGTTGCTGGCCGATCTGGCGGCGGGGTGGGAGTTGCTGAAGGAGATTGTGGTGGTGGATGGCGGCAGCGCCGATGCCAGCGCCCGGGTGGCGGCCCTAGCCGGTGCCCAGGTGCTGGCCAGCCCCCCCGGCCGGGGGAGGCAGTTCGGCTTGGGAGTTGAAAGCAGCGGCGGCTCCTGGCTACTGCTGCTGCATGCCGATGCACGCCTGCCAGAGCGCTGGCAGCAAGCCGTGGCACGGGCCATCGACCGCGATGGGCCAAAACAAATCGATGCGGCCTGGTATTTCGACCTCAGGATCGCTGGGGCTGGCCTTGGCCTGCGGCTGGTGGAGGCGGGAGTAGCGCTGCGCAGCCGCTGGCGGCAGCTGCCCTATGGCGATCAGGGCTTGCTGCTGCCCCGATCGCTGCTGCAGCGGGCAGGGGGCCTGCTGCCCTTACCCCTGATGGAAGACCTGGAGCTGGCGCTGCGACTGCGGCGCCACTGCCGGCTAAGGCCGCTGGGTGCCCAGCTGAGGGTTGATGGTCGCCGCTGGCAGCAGCTGGGCGTATGGCAGACGGCACTTAGCAACGCCCAGCTGCGGCGGGCCTGGCGGCGGGGCGGCAGCGCCGAGGAGCTGGCTAGCCGCTACTACGAAGCCAGTGATAAGAGCAGGCGCTAGGGCGAATACCAGAAAGCGCAACGGCGCTGCAGCGGCTCAAGCTCCCAGCCCTGGGCGACATAAAAGGCCACTACCTCTGGGTCGGCAAACAGGCTGACCCGATCCACCTCCATCGAGCGCAGCTGATCGAGGACGTAAACCATCAACTGCTTGCCCAGCCCAGCGCCCTGATAAAGGGGATGTACTGCCACGTCCCAGACGGTGGCCTCGACGACGCCATCGCCGGTGCAGCGGGCGAAGCCCACCAGCTTGGGCATCCGGGCATCGTGGCGCCACAGACCCACCCGCAGCAGGCTGTGCTGGAGGGCTTTGCGCACGCGGCGCAGGGGCCGGCGGCTCCAGCCCACGGCATCGCAGAGCCGCTCAAGCTCGAACAAGTCGATTTCTCGCTCGCGGCTGAGCACCAGGCTGAGCTGGGAATTAGGCGTGGGGCAGAGCCGGTGCTGGTTCCCGTAGAGGCTGTTGAGGAGCTCGGCCGAAGCCACAGGGGCGGGTGCAACGCAATGGAACGATCCTGCCCGATGGTCGTTCGAGTTGCGATCGCTGCGCCAGCCTGGGGGGCCCGAATTGCCGAGCGCTGGTGCACCAAGCCCCCTCCCCCCTGCTGGTGGCACTGCATGGCTGGCTGCTGGCCGGCAGGTTGTGGACGCCCCTAGCTGCAGCGCTGGCACCACGCTGGGAGCTTTGGAGTCCGGATTTACCGGGCTTCGGCCAGCGGCCCAGGCCCCGGGGGCTGCAGCCAAACCTGGCCAGCTACGGACGCTGGCTTGCCTCAGCGGCTCAAGAGCAGGCGGGCGGCAGACCAATAGTGCTGCTGGGCCATTCGCTCGGGGGCAGCGTCGCCCTGCATGCGGCGCCCCTACTCGGCGAGCAACTGGTGGGGTTGATCCAGATCGCCGCCGGCGGTGGCGTGTATCAGCCGCGAGCTTTTGCCCAGGTGCGCCGCGGCGGCGCCCTGTTTTTGCGCTGGCGGCCTGGCTGGCTGGCGGAGCTGCCCGGCAGCGATCCGCTGCGCAGCCCCCTGGTCGCCGAGCGCCGGGCAGCCCAGGGACTGCTGGCCTGCAGCACCGGCCGAGGCGCAGTGCGCAAGCTGCCCCAGCTCACCGCCCGCCTGCAGGCGCCAAGCCTGTGGATTGCCGGCGAACGCGACCAGGTGATGGCATCTCGCTATGTGCGCCATCTGGCCGGGTACGCCCCCCAGCACGAGTTCATCGAGCTCGCTGGAGCTGGCCACCTGCCGATGGGCCAGATGCCGGAACAACTGGCAGCCCCGATTCAGCAGTGGCTGAGCCAGTTGCCAGGGTCTGAAGACTGATTTAGAGCGCCGCTAGGCCCAGCTCCTGCAGGTCGGCCAACTGGGCGTAGACGCCGCCGGCCAGGCGCAACTCGCTGTGGCTGCCCTGCTCAATCAAATGCCCCTTGCGCAACACCAAGATGCGATCTGCGGTCTCCACCGTGGCAAGGCGGTGGGCAATCACGATGGCGGTGCGCTGCAGCAGCAGGCGCGAAAGATCCCGCTGCAGGGTGGCCTCGGTGGAGGGATCCATAAAGGCAGTGGCCTCATCCATTACCAGCACTGAGGGATCGCGGATCGCCACCCGGGCTACCGATAGAAGCTGGCGTTCACCGGAAGAGAGGTTGCCGCCGCGCTCCCGCAACTCGGTGGCCAGCCCATCAGGCAGGCGCTGCAGCAGGGGCTCTAGGCCCAGCTCAGCGCAGATCCGATGCAGGGCTTCGCTGCTGATCGGGGCGTCGAGGCGCAGATTGTCGGCCACATTGCCGCTGAACAGGAAGGTGTCCTGCAGAACCACCCCAAGCCGCTGGCGCAGGGTGGTGATCGGCAATTGGCGGATATCGATGCCATCGAGCAGGATCCGGCCGCGCTGGGGCTCATAGAGCCGGCACAACAGCCGGATCACGGTGGTTTTGCCTGAGCCGGTAGGGCCCACCAGGGCCACGTGTTCACCGGGAGCAATGCGGAAGGAAAGATCGGTGAGGATCGGGTCGTCTTCTCGGTAGGCAAACGACACGTTGTCGAAGATCACTTCACCAGCACTGGCCCGCTTGCTGCCGCTCTGAATGGCTGCAGCAGAGCATTCATTAGCGGGTAGATCAGCGATCTCGATCGGTTGCTCAAGCAGCTCGCCGATGCGTTCAACAGCGGTGAGGCCGCCCTGGATCTGGGTGAAGCGCTCCGCCAGCTGGCGCAGGGGATCGAACAACCGCTGGGAATAAAGGATGAAGGTGGTGAGGGTGCCTAGACCCATGGAACTACCAAGCACCAACCAACCGCCCAGGGCAAGCACCACGGCCACGGCGCTCAGGGCCACCCATTCGATTAAGGCCGAGATAGCGCTGTCAAAAAGGATTGTGCCTTTGACGGCCTCGCGATATGCGGCATTGACCTGGGCGAAACGGGCGCTGTTCGCAGACTCTCGCCGAAACATCTGCACCACCTCCAAGCCCTGGAGGTTTTCCTGCAGATCGGCATTGAGCTGGCTGAGCTCCTCACGCACCCGGTAGTTGGCTTTACGGAAGCGACTCTGCAACCAAAGAATGCCAAGCACCACCGGCACCTGACTGACCAACAGCAGCAGGCCGAGCCGCCATTCAATTGAGAGCATGGTGATCGCGATCACCAGCAGGGTGACCAGATCGGCCAGCACACCTACGGCGCCGCTGCCAAACACCTCTGCTAAGGCATCGACATCACTGGTGAGCCGGGTGAGCAGCTTGCCAACGGGGGTGCGGTCGTGGAAGCGCAACGACAGCGCCATGGCGTGGGCAAACAGCTCGTCGCGGATGCGGGCGGTGAGCCGCTGGCCAACGAGCTGAACGTTGAAGGTTTGGATGCCCTGCAAACCCAAACGCACCAATACCGCGCCAACCAGCAACAGCACCAGCAGGCGCATTGCCTCCGACACCGCCATGCCATCAAGCCAGCCCAGGGTGGGCTCGCGCCGCAGCACGGCGATCGCCTGGCCCACCAGCAGCGGCTGCACTGCAGCGGCGAAGGCCACCGGGATCAGTAGCAGCAGGGTGAGACCGAGGCGGCGGCGATCACGGCCGAGGTAGGGAAGTAGGCGGGCTAGGCGTTGCCGGTCGAGGCTTGCCATCAGCGACCTCGGGGAGTGGCAACCAGAGCGATGCGGTCGACGATTCCCTGTAGGGGACCGTCGTCGAGTCGCAGGGCTAAGGGGTGGCCCACCAGCCTGGCGGTGGAGTGGAAAAGATCTTCAATGGCGATCAGGCCGTTTTCCTCCAGGGTGCGACCGGTGGCTACCAGATCGACGATCGCCTCACTCATGCCGGTAATCGGTCCCAATTCCACCGATCCAGCCAGATGGATCAACTCCACCGGTAGGTCGAGTGCATCAAAGAAGGCCTGGGCGCAGCCGGTGAATTTGCTAGCAACGCGGCAGTGGGCGGGCAGGTCGGCGGCGCGGCGATAGCCACTACTTGCCTTCACCGCCACGCTCATGCGGCAACCACCGAAACCCAGATCGAGCAGCTGGGCCACCGGCAGCTGGTGTTCGCGGATCACGTCGTAACCCACCACACCGAGCTGGGCCTGGCCGTAGGCCACATAAACGGGCACATCGGCATTGCGCACCAGCAGGGCCCGGGCCTGACCGCAGGCGCTGGGCACCATCAACTGGCGGTTGCCGGGCTCAAGTAGGCCAGCGAAATCAAGGCCAGCGGCCGCAAAGCGAGCCACCGAATCCTTCAGCAGGGCTCCTTTAGCGAGGGCGACGGTGATCATGCCGGGGCTGCAGCGGTGATCATGGAAAGGCGCCACAAACTGGACTTTAACGATGCAGCAACTCAGCGTCGGGCTGATTCCGGTACTGCGCGACAACTACATATTTCTGCTGCAACGCCAGGGACAGGCGGTGGTGGTCGATCCTGCGGTGGCAGAGCCAGTGATCGCTGCCCTCGAGCAGCAGGGGCTGGAGCTGGTGGCGATCCTGCACACCCACCACCACAGCGACCACATCGGCGGCACCCCCGGCCTGCTGGCCCGCTGGCCCAAGGCGGCGGTGCTGGCCAGCCGCGACGACCTGCAGCGAATTCCGCTGCAAACCAAGGGGGTGGGCGATGGCGACAGCTTTGAGTTGCTCGGTGAGCGGGTGCAGGTAATCGCCGTGCCGGGGCATACCCGCGCCCACATCGCCTACTACCTGCCCGCTGCCGGGCACCTGTTCTGCGGCGACACCCTGTTTGCCGGGGGTTGCGGGCGCTTGTTTGAGGGCAGCGCAGCCGAAATGCATGCATCGCTGCAACGGCTGGCCCAGCTACCGGCAACCACCAAGGTCTGGTGCGCCCACGAATACACGCAAGCCAATTTGGGCTGGGCTGCCGCGGTGGTGGCAGCCAGCGATCCCTGCGCCGGCGCTATCGAGGCGCGGCTGGCGGCGGTTGGGGCGGCGCGGGCCCGGGGGGAAGCCACCATCCCCAGCAGCGTGGAGCTTGAGCGGGCCACCAATTTGTTTGTGCGAGCCAGCAGCCCGGAGCAGTTGGCTGAGCTGAGGAGTAGCAAGGATCACTGGCCCAGCTAGGGAGGGGGGGGCACCTGCAGGGCCTGCTGGGATGGGAACAGCACACCAACGGCTCCGGGGCGCAGGGCTAGCCGGCAGCGTTGGCCCCGGCTGTATTCGGCCTCCAAAGGCAAGCGCAGCCGCAGTTTCAGATCACCGAGCTGCACTCGGTAGAGCCATTCCCGGCCCAGGAATTCGCGCCCCTGCACCCAGGCCTCGCCCTCCGCATCTGGATGGAGACCAATCGCCTCCGGACTGACCAGCACCTCCTCGCTTTCACCTGCAGTTCCCCCTTGGGGCAGCAGGGAGGAGCCGGCTGTGGCGTGCAGGCTTCCTAGAGCTGTGATCACCTGCTCACCACACCGCTGGGCCGGCAGCAGGTTGCCTTGGAGCACAAAGCGCCCCACAAAGGAGGTGGCGGGGTGCTGCACCAGCTGCCTGGGGCTGGCGCATTGATGCAGCACCCCATCGCGCAACACCGCCACTCGATCACAGATGGCGAGTGCTTCTTCGGGATCGTGGGTAACGATCAGGCCGCTGGCACCACAGCGCGAAAGCACGGCGGGCAGCTCGCTGCGCAGCCGCAGGCGCACCTCCACATCGAGGTTCGAGAAGGGTTCATCGAGGAGCACCACGGAGGGGCCCGGCGCCAGGGCCCGGGCCAATGCGAGCCGCTGGCGCTGGCCGCCCGAAAGCTCGTGGGGATAGCGGCCTTCCAAGCCATTGAGCCCGAGCAGCTCCAGCAACCAACTAGCCCGGCTGCTGTCCTGACCGCGCCGCAGGCCAAAACAGGCATTGCGCCAGGCGTCGAGGTGGGGGAATAGGGCGTAGTCCTGGAAAACCATGCCAACGCCGCGGCGCTCCGGTGGTAGCCAGCGGCCTTGACCGGCCACGGCCCGGCCGTCGATCAATACAGAACCGAGCTCTGGCCGCTCAAAGCCAGCGATCAAGCGCAGCAGGGTGGTTTTGCCGCAACCGGAGGGGCCAAGCAAGCCCACCAATTCGCCCTGATGAAGGGCTAGATCAATGCCCTGCAACGTCCAGTCGCCTGCTGTGGCATTGGCGTAGCGGTGCCACAGGCCTTGCAGCTGCACGTGTTCGTGCAACGGCAAATCGGCAGGCATCAGCTCGGCAAGTGGGCTGGCGATCGGCGCAGGACCGGCAAGGGCCATAGGCTCAGCCACCATCTTGACCTGGCATGAGTCACCCGATGCAGCCCGAAGCCGTAATCACCGCCAGCGCCCCTACGCCAGTAGGCCCTTACAACCAGGCAGTGAAGGCGGGGGGAGTGCTGTATTGCTCCGGTCAGATCGCCCTGGATCCCAGCACTGGCTTGATGGTGGGGGCTGGCGATGTGGAGGCCGAGACCCGCCAGGTGCTCAGCAACTTGCAGGCCGTGCTGGAAGCTGGCGGCAGCAGCCCAGGACAGGTGCTGCGCACCACGGTCTTTCTGGCAGACCTGGGCGATTTCGCTCGGGTTAATGCGATTTATGCGGAGCTATTTAGCGATGGGGTTTCGCCGGCTCGGGCCTGCGTCGAAGTGGCGGCTCTGCCCAAGGGGGCTCGGGTGGAAATCGACTGCATTGCCTTAGCCGTTTAGTAACTGACTGCCAAGGAACTAGTTGGGCGGATTCAAGGGGCAATCCATCAGCCCGGCAGCTTGCTCATCTACGGCGCTGAGTCGCTCCAGGATTGAGCGCAGGTCGAGGACGGACAATTCGCCATCTCGCCCCCACTTCATCACCGAGCGACCGATATCAGTTGAGTCGCCATTGCCGGAGCTCATCACCATGGCCAGGTCCCCGCGTGTTGATTTCAACACTAGCCAGGCGCGGGGAGCATGAATTCAAATAATTCGCCCTGCACCAGCACCGAGCCCTGGCGATGACCAGAGGACTGGGGGTGACCCCGGACTGGAGCAGCGCAAAAGGTCTGCAAATGTGACGTCCACTCTTCGGCGCGGAAGACGGCATACGGGGAGGAAACCGGGGCGGATGCCGAGGCGGAAATCATGACCCTGGGCAATTAATACACCCGTACTATAGGCGTGAAATTGCATTGTCAACGGGCCAGGCCAGTCCTGGCATGCCCCGCTTTGACCAGGATGATGGGTTCGCCTGTCTGCGATTGAGATGAAACTGCCAGAGGGTTGGCGGGTCTGGCTGCTGGTTATTGGGCTGAATGTCCTAGCTGGCTATCTCTGGTTTACCGATCGAGGCGTCGAGCCGCCAGTCGCTGGTGGCAACCTCCTGGACCTGATCCGATCCCTAGGCCGCTGAGCTTTGCATGATGGCGCCGGCGCACCCCTAAGCTCATCAGCGTCGGGGCGTGGCGCAGCTTGGTAGCGCGGGTGCTTTGGGAGTCCCGGCTGCAGCAAGCTAGATCCCAGTCATAGCCTCGATTTGATACCCGCGACGCCACCAAAAAAGTGACGGCGAGTGACAGAGGCCAAAGCTGATGGTTTGGACGCCCTATGCCGATTGGATTTTCACCGGAGTGAGCATTGCCAGCTTGTTGGTGGTGGTGTGGCTGGTACTGCGGCCAAGAGCTTGACTTCCAACAGCTTTGCGAGCTAGTACGGGAGTACTTGCTGCAGGGGTGGCGTGAGCAAGCAGGCTTGGATCCAGGACCCCAGGACCGCCAACACCATGCGGTTCCACTTCGATCCCAAGAGCTGGAGCGCGCACCCGATGTACTTCGTCGATTCAGGCCGGCCGCTACCTGGTGCGCCACCGCTGCTCAAGACCCGCAGCCAACTACATGTGAAACAGGCGCGGGAGCTGTGGAGGAAGATTAATTGTCTTTCCTTGAGTTAAATTAGGTGAGCTGCCAGAGGGTACAGTGCTAAAGAAGCGATTGGTTCTGGGCGGATTCTCGCTGGCTGCGGCATTGGCAGCTGGCTACTACCTTGCCAGCCCTTTTCTAGCTCTAAACGGTCTCAAGAACAGCTTTGAGAACAAAGATGCAGACAAGGTCAATCAATACATTGACTATCCAGCCCTTCGTGAGGACCTGAAGGGGCAGATGATGGCTGCTGCAATTAAGAATATGCAGAGCGACCCAGAAATGAGTTCAAACCCATTCTCCGGGTTCGCGACGGCCATTATTGGCCCCATGGTTAACGCCATGGTCGACTCCTATGTGACGCCATCTGGGATGAAGACTGTGTTGACTTTGGCTTCAGGTGAGCAGGCTTCTCAGGATGAAACTTCTCAAAATCTTGCTCAGAGAGCAAAGGACTTAAACGAAGCTCTCAAGAAAACATCTTTTGGCTATGAAGGCCTAGATAAATTTGGAGTGACGGCAACAGGGGATAACGGTGACAAGACAAAGCTAGTGTTTGCACGCTCCGGCTTTGCTGACTGGAAACTCAGGGGTGTGGTTCTGCCACAGTGATCCATGATCTCTTTCACCTCCATGGATATTCCCTACTGCCAGCCCCTTTATATCTGTGCGAATATTGGGTTTTCACAGTGGGGCTCTGAGGTCGACACCTAGCTGCATTGCATCAGAACTGGTCCTTCTGATTAGCTATTCGCAATCAAGGTACTTGCTAACCTCTCCCCTGTGAGTCAAGCC
>NZ_JAGQCO010000003.1:0-111097 GCF_024346235.1 Cyanobium sp. BA5m-21 | reverse complement strand
GCCAGCACCTGCAGGCGCGCACCAGCGCCCTCAGCGCCGGCCAGGCCAAGGACCTACCCCGACCCGACGCTGAGCCCTGGCAGCAGGCCGACCAGCTGCCCGAAGTGCTGGCCGCCGCCTGCACCCAGCTGAACCTTGAGCTGCGCAGCGGCGGCTGGGCGGAGCTCACCGAACTGCAGCGCTTCGCCCTGGTGAAGCTCAGCCACCCCGGCCACGAGCACCGCAACCTGCCGCGGGCCCTGGCGGAGTTTGGGCTGCTGGTGTGAACCCGCCCCTGCGCTGCTGCCTGCTCAGCGGTGGCGAAAGCCGGCGCATGGGCCGCGACAAGGCGCTGCTGAGTCACCCCGAGGGCGGCAGCTGGCTGGAGCGCACGCTGCGACTGCTGGCCCAGCTGGACGCCCCGATCACCCTGCTGAGCCGCCATGGGGCGCACCTGGAGCTGGCGGAAGAGCTGGCCCTCGAGCTCGCCCCGGGCGCACCGATGACGGCCCTGGCCGAACCGCCGCCCTGGGAGGGGCCGCTGCTGGCCCTACACCGGCTGATGCAGCATCACCAAAACGAGCAGCTACTGCTCTGCCCAGTGGACATGCCGGATCTCAGCCTGGCCGCCCTACAAGCCCTGCTGGCGGGCGCAGCAACAGGGAGCCCGACCAGGCTCCAGCTGGCCCACGACGGTGAGCGGCTGCAACCGTTGCTGGGCCTCTATCCGAGCAGTGCCCCGATCCGGGTCCACCTGGCCTTGGCGGTGCAGCGGGGCGAACGGCGCCTGCAGAGCTGGCTGGCGACGCTGCCCTACCAGGCGGTGGCGCTTAATCCCCGTGCCATCCGCAATGTGAACCGGCCTGAGCTTGGTCAGTTGGCCTAAGCCAAGTCAGTTGGCCTAAGCCAAGTCAGCCGGCCGACTCCCCCACCGCCTCCACCACGCGCTCACAACGCTCCAGCTCCGCCTCGACCAGTGCCAGCAGCTCCTGCCGCGATGCCGGCAGCGGGAAGGGTCCCTGCTCGTAGCGGGCCTCCACCGCAAACACCTGCAGCTCCAGCAGCAGGGGATCAAGCTGCTGACCAGCCAGAGCAACCAAATCTTCGAGGTCATGGACCCGGGGCGGCTGGCGATCGGCCAGCACGATCCAGGCCTTGAGCAGTTTCTCCACCACCTGCTGGGCGGTGAAGCCCCAGTCCTCGTCGGGATAGGCAGGGTCAAGGGTCAGCCCCAGGCTGCGCAGATGGCGGCGCACAATCGCCAGGAGCAGCAAGGCGTCTTCAGCGGGCGACATACAGCACCCGGCCCTCACGAGCCACATCGCCGAACACATGCCAACGGGAGCCGCTCAGGCGCTCGGCATCAGCGCTGCCCGCCACCACTAGGTCGACAGCTACTCCCTGCCGACCCAGCGCTCGGTTGAAGCGCTTCCAGCAGGCCAGCTTCTCGGCCGGCGTGAGCTGGGGCTGGCCCACGATCACCGCCAGATCCAGATCTGAGTCAGGGCGCGCCTCACCCCTGGCCCGGGAACCAAACGCGATCACCGCCTGCACATCGGGTTCGGCGCACAGACGCACCAAGGCTTCCCCAGACCTCAGGGGATCCAACCCCGGACCCAGCTCAGGAGCAGGCTCCAGCGCCAGGGACTGACGCCAGGGGATGGTGGGCGGCGTGAAACGCTCGGCAGCGGAGGCGACCATGCTTGAACGCTACCGCCAACATCAGCCCGCGAAACCCAGGAGCTTCGCGGCGGCCAGCAGCACCAAGGCCAGACAGCGACGGATCCAAGCCACCGGCAAGTGGCGGCTACCCAGCCGCGAACCCACCGCACCGGCCAGCAGCACCATCCGCAACATCCAGCCCAGCTGGGACGGCAGGGACGGCAGCAGGGCCCCAGATGACTGGCGGGCCAGCAGCAGGCCGGCAAGGCCGCTGATCGAGTTGCCGAAGATGAACAGCGACGACACCGCTGCCGCCTGGCGGGTGGAGGCCCAGCTGCAACACAACAGCAGGGGCGTGAGAAACACGCCGCCGCCGGTACAGGTGAAGCCGACCAGCAGCCCCAGCCCGGCACCGCTAGTCACCAGCAGAATCAACGGCGGTTGCGTCAAGCGCTCGGGATCGCCGGGCTGGCGGAGAAAGCGCAGGGCCGAGGCCAGCAGCACCAGTGCGACCAACCGCTGAAACCAGAGCGTGGGCAGATCTAGCCACCCCCCCAGAAAGGCCATCGGCAGGCCGGCCAGCAACACCGGCCAGAACAGCCGCCAGCGCAGGTGGCCGGCTCGCCAGAACTGCCAGCTGCCCTGGGCCGCCACCGCGGTGTTCAGGATTAAGGCAAGCGGCTTGATCTGCTCCGCCGGCAGACCTGCCAGAGCCAGGACGGCGATATAGCCGGAGGCGCCAGCATGGCCCACGGCGGCATAGAGAAAGGCCACCAGGGCCAGGAGCGGCGGCAGCCAGAGGGTCACAGCCAGCTCCGCAGCTTCACCACACCCTCAAGCCACAATCAGCCCTCTGCCGCGCACCAGCACGGGCACCCGCTTGAAAGCCGGCGTGCCGCTCTCGGGATCGCTCACCGCCCGCATCAGCACGTTGGCCTCCGGATAGAACATCAGCGCCGCACCACGCCGCACCGAGCCGGGGATCAGCTCGATCCCGTCGAGCTGGCCCGCTTCGCCCTGCACGGTCACCCGCTCGTGGGCCCTCAGACCACAGCCAGCCAGATCCTCCGGGTTGACCAGGATCGTCTGGCGGTGCGGCATGCCCCGATAGCTGTCGCCCTGCTTGTAGACCACCGTGTTGTGCTGGCCGTAACTGCGGGCGGTGATCAGGTTCAGTACCAGTCCCTGCTCGCCGGGGGCCAGCCCGCCGAAATGATCCGCATCCGGCAATCCGAGCTCGGGCAGCGGCGTGACCGCCAGCTGGGCCCGGCCAGTGGCGGTAGCGAAACGGGGCCCCTGGAACACCCGGCCAGCCACCTCGAATTCCTTCTTGCTGGCGTCGATCTCGGCGATGGCGGCATAACCGGGCACGGTGCGGGCGATCAGCTCGCGCACATAGACGGGATCCTGCAGCCGCCGCCAGTCGATCGGCTCGGTGCCGTGCAGGCGGTGGGCCAGCTCGGCCAGGAACTCCACCTCGCTGATCAGCTGGCCGCTGCCCAGGTGGGTGCTGCCGGGCTCATTGAGCCGCACCCAGTTATTGCCCGATTCCACCGTGGTGCGGTGGGGGGTTTCGAAACGGTTGAACACCGGCAGCAGCAGGGTCTGGCGCGCCGCCAGGCCGTGGAAGTGGCCGGTGTTGGGCTTGGTGGCCAGGTAGATAATCGTGTCTATGCGGCCGAGGGCGGCCTGGGCCTGGCGGCTGTCGGGATTGGCGCCGTACAGGTTGCCGCCCAGACAGAGCAGGGAATCGACGGCGCCTGCAGCGGCCGCCTCGATCAGGGCGCGGGTGTCGTAGCCCCGGGTGGGGCTGAGGGGCCGGCCGAGCAGCTGCTCGATCGCCAGCCGCATCGGCTCGCGCAGATTCACCGTCACCCCCATCGAGCCGAAGCCCTGCACGTTGGAGTGGCCGCGGATAGGCATCGTGCCCGCCCCCGGCCGGGCCACGTTGCCCGTGAGCACGGCCGTATTGGCAATCGCCTGCACGTTGGCGGTGCCGTTGGCGTGGTGGGTGATGCCCATCGCCCAGGCGAACACCACCGCCTTGCACGCAGCCAGCCTGGCAGCGGTGTGGTCCAGCTCCTCGCGGCTGAGGCCGCAACAGCCCGTGATCGCCTCCCAGCTGGTGGTCTCGATCTGCTCGATCAGGGCCTGCCAACCATCGGCATGGGCCTTCACAAAGTCGAGGGCGATGGCGCCACGCTCCAGCAGGGCCTTCTGCAGCCCCAGAAACACGGCGGTGTCGGAGCCGGGAATCGGCTGCAGGAACAGGGAGGCGATCTCGCTGCCGCCGCCGAGCATCGAGCGGATCGGGAAGGCGGGCGAGCCGAACTTGAGCAGCCCCGCCTCAAGCACCGGATTGATCACGATCACCGTGCCGCCGCGCTCCCGCAGCCGGATCAACTCGTTCATCAGCCGCGGGTGGTTGGCCGGCGCATTGGACCCCACCAACACCACGCCATCGGCTTGCTGGAGGCTCTCGAGGCTCACCATCGAGGTGCCGCTGCCAAACACCCGGCCTAGGCCGATGCTGGAGGGGGCGTGGCAGAGGTCGGAGCAGTCGGCCAGATTGTTGGAGCCGAGAGCTCGCAGCAGCAGTTGCAGCAGGAAGGCGGCCTCATTGGAGGAGCGCCCGGAGCTGTAGGAAGCAACCCGCTCCGGCGACGGCCTAGCGAAGGCCGCAGCGCTGATGTCTTGCACTTCTTCCCAGCTGATCGGCTGGTAGTGGTCGCTACCGGCTCGCTGGATCAGGGGTCGATCGAGCCGGCCCAGCTGGTCGCATTCGGCGGAGCTCAGCTGCTGCAGCTCGGCCAGGCTGCGGCCGGCAAACACCTCCTCTGGCACCGCGGACTGCAGTTCCGCTCCGATCGCCTCCACACTCTTGAGGCAGCGCTGCAGCCGCTCACCCAGTTCATCGCGAAAGCCACCGTTCTGGCCGCCCGTGCCCCAGGCGCAACTCAGGCAGGCGCTTTTGTGGTTGAGGGTCTGCCAAAGCCGCAACCCCGTTGGTGAGAGGGTGGCGCGGGCCCAGCCGTCGATCAGGGGCCAGCCGCCCCCGCTGGCGGCGTCTTCTGGGTCCGGTGGCTCAGACGATGCCTTTGACTGGAAAGCGGCTGGCGAACCAGATTGCTCAGGCGCCATGGCTGCTATGCCGGTGTTTTTCAGAGCCTAGGGGTATGGCAAGGTCGCTCTTTATGAATCGCAGCCCAGCCAACGCAGCAAGCAGCGCCCGAAACCCCGAGTGGTAAGTGGGGCTGTAGCTATAGCGTTGCGGCCATGGCCAGCGCCACTAACCATCCCAAAACCGTAGCCAGCCGCGTCCCCCCAAACGACCGACTGGGCCGGCCACTTGGGGTGCTGCGGCTGTCGCTCACGGCCCGCTGCAACCTGGCCTGCCCCTACTGCCTGCCGGATGGCAAGGAGCCACCGGGACTGCTGACGCTGAAGCAGCGGCTGGGGGTGATCGGGGCGGCGGTGAACCTGGGAGCCCGCAGCCTGCGGCTTACCGGCGGAGAGCCGCTGCTGCACGGGGGCTTGGAGGAGCTGATCGCCGCTGTGCAGCCCCTGCGCGCCACACACCCGGAGCGTCCCGGCCTGGGGGAGATCGCTCTCACCAGCAATGGCCTTTTACTAACCGCTGAGCGAGCCCAGCAGCTACGCGCCGCCGGCCTCGACCGGATCACCCTCAGCCTCGATGGCACCACGGCTAGGTCGGTTGCCCGCATGGCTGGCCTGGCCGATACCGCCGCAGGTGAACGGGCCATGGCGACGGTGCTGGCTGCGATCGAGCACGCCCGCGCCGCCGGCTTTGATCCCGCCCGCGGCGCCCTCAAGCTCAACGCTGTGATCCAGCGCGGCGCCAACGACGATCAGGTGCTGCCCCTGGCGGCACTGGCACGGGAGCGGGGGCTGGAGCTGCGGCTGATTGAGTTCATGGACGTGGGCAGCCGCAACGGCTGGCAGTACGAGGCGGTGCTGAGCGCCGCCGAGATGCTGGAGCAAATCGGCAGCAGCTGGCCGCTTGAGCCGCTGGGCCGCACCGCCCACGGCACCGCAAGCCGCTGGCGCTACCGGGATGGGGGCGGCAGCCTGGCCGTGGTGGCGTCGGTGAGTGCACCTTTCTGCGGAGACTGCAACCGTCTGCGGGTTACCGCAGATGGCGTCGCGTACTCCTGCCTTTTTGCCGCCCCGGGCAGCGGCTTGGATCTCAAACCATGGCTGAAGGAGGAGTCAGACGCCGCAGAACTCGAGCTAGCCATGGCCGCCCTCTGGAATCAACGAAGCGACCGCTATAGCGAAGAGCGCAACACTGCAAAATCTGCCAACAGCACACACGCCGAGATGGCCTACCTAGGGGGCTGAATGGATAACCAAACAGCATCAGCCTCGCCAAGTGGGCATACCTCCAGCCATGAAAGTGCCCCGATGGCGCCATAGGGCCTCAGGAGTCACAGTGATGTGGTTGGCGGCTGCCAACTCAGCGGCCTCCTGGGTAGACCGGGTGGTCAGCAAAGCGGCAGTAAATGCAGGATCGCGCCGCGCCAGCTCTTTGAGATCGTGCAGAGCAGCCGTAGATTGCGCTTGGCAGGTAGTCATCTCACTTTCCTCAACTATCTGCACCCAGGCTAGGAAGCCTTATTCAGTTAAGAGGTGAGCAAAAACACCCGTCTTGTCTGACATGTAATGACAAGGCTCATACCTCCCGCAACCGCGGCAGCAGCTGCACCAAATTGCAAGGGCGGGTATCTGCATTGAGCTGGGCAGCAATCAGCCGGTCCCAGGCTGTCTGCACCGCATCGAGGGAACCCGGCAGCACAAAAATCACGGTGCCATTAGCCACCCCCGCCAGGCAGCGGCTCTGCAGGCTGCTGGTGCCAATCGTTTCAAAGGAGAGCACCCGAAATAACTCACCAAAACCATCGATCGTCTTATCGAGCAGGGGTGCCACCGCCTCCGGGGTGCCATCGCGGCCGGTGAGCCCGGTGCCGCCAGAGCTGATCACCACCTGCACAGCAGGATCAGCAATCCAGCTACTGATGGCGGCACGGATCTGGTAGCGGTCGTCCGGCACCAGCAGGCGCTCCACCAGCCGGTGACCGGCCGCCTCTAAGCGCTGCTGCAGGGCATCACCGCTGCAGTCCTCAGCCAATGTGCGCGTGTCCGACACCGTGAGCAGGGCGATGGCGAGGCTCACGGGCAGGGCTCAGGCGTTTGGGGCATTCTGGGCGGCGTAGCTAGGAGCTCCCTAGCGATCACTTAGCCCCAACCCTGCTGCTGCAAGCCATGGCCGTCTCCACCGATCCGGCATCGCAAGTGCAGGTACGCCTTTTCGCCGGCTTGCGAGAAGCGATGGGCTGGAGCGAGCAACTGGTCGAGCTAGCCCCAGCCGCTGGGGAAGCCAACCCTGCTGGCACAACACCTGAACAGCTCTGGCGGCAGCTAAACCTGCAGCCCGCCTATCCCCCCGCCGGCGTGCGGGTAGCAATCAATCAGCAGTTCGCCGCCTGGGACTCAAGCCTGTTCGCTGGCGATGAGCTGGCCTTCCTGCCGCCAATCAGTGGTGGCTAACGCGATGTTGGCAATCCAGCTGGAAACGGTGCCGTTCGAGCCGCTGTCGGTCCTGGCCGAGTGGCAGGCGCAGCTAGCCCTTTTGCCTGGCGGCATGCCGGCGGCCGAAAGCCAGTTCATCGGCAGGGTTCGGGGCTGCGATGCCACCGGAGAGCCCCTGGAAGCTTTGGAGCTGGAGCACTACCCCGGCATGACCGAGGCCTGCATCGCCTCCCTGTCAGCCGCCGCCGCGGGCCGGCACGGGGCGACTGCAGTGCTGGTGAGACATCGGATCGGTCTGGTGTTGCCGGGAGACGCAATCGTGCTGGTGGCGGTAGCGGCCGATCGCCGCGGCCCGGCCCAGCGCTGCTGCCAAGAGCTGCTTGAGGCCCTCAAGCACGAAGCCCCCTTCTGGAAACGGGAATGGAGCCAGGGGGTGGGTAGCTGGATCACGGGCAATACGCCCCTATGAAGCTCGGACCCAGGAAGAAGTCCGCGACTCAGCAGACCCCAGCTATCTGTGCCACATTCATGGGCATAAAAACTTGGAGAGCTGGCCGTGCACATGGTGGCGAATTTTTGGCCCGGAGCGACGCTGGAGCAATTCCAAGTGGAACTGGCCCAGCTGGAGGGCAAGGAGCAACCTCAAGCCCAGCTGCTGCGCACGGTGGCGGAGGTGGAAGGGGGCTTGATGATCGTCTCCCTTTGGGAAGGGCAGGCGCAATACGACAGCTGGGCTGAAGCCACCCTGTTGCCCCAGATCGATCTTCCAGGGGGCATGGAAGGTCGCCCGGAACAACGCAAGGGGCTGGTGGTGGATCACTACTCCGTGCTGCCTGCCAGCTGAGCAGTTGGGGCCGCGGCCGGCACGCGGCTCAGAAGATCGGCAACCGCAGCAGCTGGGCCCAGAGCTGCGTTCCCGCCTCAAGATTGCCCAGCTCCGCCGGGATCTCCAGCAGCAGATCGGCCCCCTGCAGCGAGCCGATGCGGGAGGAGGCCTGGGAGCCCTCCACCCGGGCCAGCAAGCCCCCATCTGCCGCCACCACCAGCTGGGCGCGGGCCAGCTCCGGCCGCCCCGCCCCGCGCCGCAGCTCCTGATCCAGCCGCACCCGCAGACGGGGGAGCACCTGGATCGCGCCACCCTCCAACCGCTGCAGCGCCGGCCAGAGCAACTGCAGAGCCGTGATCGCCGCCGCCACCGGATTACCCGGCAACCCAAAAAAGGGCACGCCTGCCACCTCTCCCCAGGCAAAGGGGCGCCCCGGCTTGAGGAACAGCTTCCAGAAGCTCACCTCCCCCAGCTCCCCCACCAATTGGCGGATCCAGTCGCTGTCGCCAGCGGAGACGCCGCCGGTGCTTACCACCACATCGCAGCCGGCCGCCAGCTCCCGCAGGGCCTGGCGCAGGGGCTCGGGCTGATCGGCTACCAACCGCTGCTGCGTCACCCCATAACCCAGCTGCTCCAGCAAAGCGGCAAGCAGGACCGAATTGCTCTCCCAGATCTGGCCAGGGCCCCGAAGCAATCCGGGACTGAGCAATTCATCACCACTGATCAACAAACCCAGCCGCGGCCGCTTGGTCACCGTGAGCTGCTGCACACCGCAGCTGGCCAGCCTGCCCAGCTCGGCAGCCCCCAGCCGGCAGCCCACCGCCACCAACTCCTGCCCGACGGCAGCCTCCTCCTCTGGCCCGCGGATCCAGGGGTTAGGACCGGCCGGGCGCACCAGCTCCAGGCTGGGACCTTGGGGCAGCTCCAGCGGTTGCACCAGCTCTTGGGGCAGCACCCGAGCGCTGCCCGCGGGCACCACGGCGCCGGTGAGGATGCGCACCGCCTCACCCGCTGCCACGGCCGAGCCATAGGGGGCACCGGCGGCCGAAGTGCCCCGCAGGCGCCAGCGGGCACCCACCAGCGGCTGCTCGGATCCGGCAATGGCGTAGCCATCCATGATCGAAGCCCGGAAACCCGGCACGGCTGCCGCCGCCAGCACCCGTTCAGCGGTGATGCGGCCCAGACAGGCCGCCAGCGGCAACGCCTCGCAGCGCCCCAGGGGCTGCAGCGACTCCAGGATCTGGGCCCGGGCCTGGTCGAGGGGCAGGCCCTCCGGGCCGAAGGGCTCACTCATGCCGTTGCCAATCCCCGCTGCGGCCGCCACTTTTGGCCAGCAGCCGCACCGGACCGATGGTCATGGCGGGATCGGCGCTCTTGAGCATGTCGTAGAGGGTGAGCAGGCCCACCTGCACGGCCGTGAGCGCCTCCATCTCCACTCCGGTGGGACCGGTGGTGCGGGCGATGGCGCGCAGCCGCAGGCCACTGCCATCGGTGGCCGGCTCCAGCTCCACGCTCACGCCGCTGAGGGCAATCGGGTGGCAGAGCGGAATCAGTTCCCAGGTGCGTTTGGCCGCCTGGATCGCTGCCACCCGCGCCACCGCCAGCACATCGCCCTTGGGGGCCCGGCCCTCCAGCACCAAGGCCAGTACTTCGGGGGCCATCTGGATGAACCCCTCAGCCGTGGCCTGGCGGGCGGTGGCGGGCCGATCGCCAACCTCCACCATGTGCACCTCGCCGGCGGCATTGAGGTGGCTCAACTGGGGTGCAGACATCTCCTAGTCCTCAAACCGAGCGCCAGGCCCAAGCATGGATTGCCCGACGCCAAACGTCCCCACCTTCTCCCATAACGTGAGGGTCGCTTCCCCCTCGCGATGACCGCTCGCCGCACCATCCCGGTCCTGCTGCTTCTGGCCGCCGGCCTCGCCCCCCTGGCGCCACCCAACGCCCAGGCCGGCCCACTGCTGCGCCGCGCCCAGGAACGCAAGGCCTGCCAGGAATTCGCCGGCAAACTCCAGGCCGCATCCGGCAATCCCCAGCAGGCCCAACTGGTGTATCAGCAGGGAGTGCTGAAGCTGGTTGAAACCTTCGGCGAAAACCCCTGTGGCGACATCCCTGCACCCACCGCAGCTGCTCCAGCTGCCCCGGCACCTGCACCAGTCACCTCAACAGTCACCGCACCAGTCACCGCGAAGCCCGCCAATCCCCAGCAGGCTCAGGCGTGCCAGGAGTTTGCGAGCAAGCTGCAGGGCGCCCAGGGCAACCCGGCCCAGGCCCAGCAGATCTATGCGATGGGCAGCCAGAAACTGAGCGGCATGTTCGGCCCCAACCCCTGTCCACAGATCAAGGCTCCCTGAGCGCCTAGGGCTGCAGCTGCTCTCTCAGCATCCTGGCGATGGCGGCGCAGGCCTCCTGGCCTGCGGCGATGGCACCACTGAACAGGATGAAGTCGTGGAACATGCCTTCGTAGCGCTGCAGGGTCACCTGACCTCCGGCCGCATCGAGCCGTTCGCTGAACACCTCACTGTCATCACGGGCTGGATCGTGGCTGGCGGCGATCACTAGAGAGGGCGGCAGATCGCGTAGGTCGCCCACCAAGGGCGAGCCGCGCCAGTGGCCGGGATCGGGCTGGTAATGGGAGACATACCAGCGCATGTCGGCCGCCGAGAGGAAGGGGGCTTCGGCCAGGTCGCGATAGGAGGGCAGCCCCAGGGAAGGATCCAGGGTGGCGCAGGCCAGCACCAGCGCTCGCGGCTTGCAGAGGCCTGCCGAGCGGGCGGCCATCGCGGCCACCAGGGCCAGGTTGCCGCCGGCGGAATCCCCCATCACCCCCAGGCGGTTGATATCCAGGCCCAGATCACTCCCATGGCTTACCAGCCAGTGCAGGGCACACTCCACATCGTCGGCGGCCGCGGGCCAGGGGTGTTCCGGCGCCAGGCGATAGTCCACGCTCACAAAAGCACAGCCCGACTGCTCGCACAGGGTGCGGCAGAGGCTGTCATGTGTTTCGATGCTGCCGATCACCCAGCCGCCGCCATGGGCGAATAGCACCACCGGTAGCAGCCCGGAGCCGCAGCCGGGTGGCAAGTAGAGGCGGGCCCGCAGCTTGCCGCCCAGGTATAGGTTCTCGGTGGTGAGGCGATCCGATCGCGCCTGCGCCCTTGGGTTGGGCTGGCCGGGGTCACCCAACCGGTCGATCAGGGCTCGATCCTGCAGAGTGCGGCGCTGCTGGCTGAGGCGGGTGCTCCAGGTGACCACGCCTGGCTGCCGTTCCTGACGCAGCACTGAGCCCGCCAGGTAGAGGCGATCGAGCAGATGGTCCAGTTCCGCCTCGCTGCGTCCCATGGCCTCGGCCAGTTGCGGGATGGTGGCGCCTTTGAACCGGATCAGCTGGCGCAACAGGGAGGATTCACCTTGCTGTCGTTCCAGGTCGTAGAGGCGCATGCCCAGGCGCCGGGCAGCCTGGGGAGAGAGCTCGGAGACCGGCCTGACGCCAGCGCGCTCCAGGCGTTGCAACAGGGCAGTGCAGTCGGGATGGAGTGGCAGCGCCGTCCCCTGGCCAGGCTCCATCTCAGATCTCCGCGAGGATCCGCCGCGCCATCGCCCCCAGCTGTTGCGACCAGGCATGCTCGGGGTCGCAAACGACAAATGGGGAGGCGGAAGCGTTCATCGCCATCGCTTCGCTGAGGGGCAGCACCGCACCCACCTCGGCCTGGTAGGCAGACGCGACCCGCTCCCGCACGGCTTCGACGGGCATCAGCTCCGGCACCTTGTTGATCGCCAGCAGCAGGCTCGGCACCTCGAGTCGGCGGGCGATGTCCACGGTGACGGCGGTGCCCTGGAAATCCTGCTGATCAGGGCGCAGCACCAGCAGCAGCACATCCGAGAGGGTGAGCGAGACCAGCGTCTCCTCGTTGAGTCCGGGGTGGGTGTCCACGATCAGCACATCGAGGGCGAGCTCATCGATCAGGGTTTGAAAGCCGGTGTTCAGCAGCCCCACGTCGTAACCCTCCCGCAACACCCGCGTGATGTCGGTGGCCTTGATACTGGCAGGAATCAGTAGCAGCTTGCCGCCGCTCGCCACCGTGCCGACCCGGTCGGTGATGTCGTGCACCACCTCGCTGATCCCGCACTCCCCGTGCAGGTAGTCGTTGATGCAGCGACCGAGCGTTTCGGGTTCAAAGCCGAACAGCACATGGATGCCTGGCGACTGGATATCGGTGTCCACTACGCCGACCCGTCGTCCCTGTTGGGCCATCACCGCCCCCAGGCTGGCGGTGATGTTGCTCTTGCCAGTGCCCCCGCGGAACGAGTGCACCGAAACGATCAGGCTCATGGAGTCAGGAGGGGGGAGGAGAAGCCTGGCGGCTGGCTCGGCGCTGCTTGCGCAGATCCGCGGCGGCGGCCTTGAGGTCGTTGAAGAAATCACTCTCAACTATCGACGCCACATCGCTTTCGCGCCGCCCATGGTCGATTTCGATGTGGAGGGCGGCCACTTGGGCCTTGAGAGTGGCTTCCCGTTTCTGGGCCTGGCGCGCGGCCTCCTGGATGCGACGGGCCAGGAAGCCCAGGTCATCGCGGCGGCGGATCACCTTGGCCAGCAGCGAGTCTTCCACTGGTTGGTTGGTTTCCAGTTGCGTCGCCGCCTCCGTGAGGGTGCGCAAGGGGCCCGAGATGGTTCGACTAGCGGCGATGGCCGCCAGGGTGGCCAGCAAACTCAGCAAGGAGGCCAGCAGCACCACCCGATGCTGCACCGCCGCCGTGGTCAGGCTGAACAGGGATCGGGATTGCAGCACCACTGCGGTCCAGCCATCGGTTTCGAGGGGTTGCCAGGCGGCCACCACGGGATGGCCATCGAGTTCACCCAAGCCAAAGCCTGGTTGGGCGGCTCCCCTCAGGGGCAGCAAGTTGGCTGAGATCGGGTGGTAGCTCAGCTGGCGGCGGAAGCGCTGGCCCCGATCGATCGGGGCGTTCAGGCTGACGCTCCGTTGGGTCCCGCGGGCCCTGTCACCGCCTGGGCCGAGGATGCCCAACCTCAGGGAAGGATCCTTGGCGGAGGAGATCAGGCCATCGGCTTCCACCACCATGGCGCTGTTGCCCTCAGCAACCTGCAGAGACGAGTAATTGGCCAAGGTATGGGTGGCCACCACCGCCACCCCCACCACCTCCTGGCCGTCGCGCACCGGGCTGGTGATCGAGATCGTTGGCGAGGGGTTGGTGGTGGAGATCGGCAGATAGGTGCCGCTCACGTAGGATGACTACCGCAGTCCCCGCTGGAAATAGGTGCGGAAGCTGTAGTTGTGGCCGATCAATTTGCGGTCGGAGGCGGCGATGCAGTTGCCCTCGCGATCGAGCAGGTAGGTGAACACCACATGGGGGTGGGAACGCTGCAGGCGATCGAGCAGATCCAGCACCCGCTGCTTGCGTTCGGCCCGCTGCTCTGGCGGTGATGCCGACAGGCTGATCACACCGGGATCCTTGGATACAAAGCGGATCAGCTCCACATAAGCCTGAATTTCATGGTTCAGGCCGCGGGCCACCGAGCTGGCCAGACCCGCCAGCTGCCTCTGGCCACTCACCTCGGCCTCCCGCTCTGCCATCGAGGCGCCTACAAAACCCACCAACAGGGCGGGCAGCAGCGAGAACAGCACCATCAGGCCGCCAAGCTTGATCCCCACGGGCCAGGTGGCCGGATCCCGCAACCGGGGACGGTTGGCCTGCTGGAGATTTGATTGGGGCCCGGGCACCGCTGGCTCTGATGCCTGGACGAGCTTGGGGGCTTGGGGGGCGAGATCCAGCAGTTGGGTGAGGTTCGCCAGTTGATCTGGTGTGCAGGGCACCGTCTGCCTGATCTGGCGCAGCAGCTCGCGGCGCAGCTCCCCATCGCTGGGGATCAAGGGCAGCCACTGGTCGGGTTGATCTAGCAGGCGATCAAGATCCAGAGCGGTGGGTTTGGCTGTACGGGCTCTGAGGCCCCGCAGTTGGGCATCAAGGGCATCACCAGGCCCGTTGCTGGTGGCGTCCTGGCCATGAAAGATATCCAACAGCTGCTGCTGCAGCAGGCGAGCGCGGCGCTGACGGGCAAGCCCACCCGAAACTATCTCGGCACGGCTGATCAGCCCATCCTCCATTCGGACGCGTTCCAGACGCCTCGGAGAGCCTAGGGAAAGCGGCTAGGAGCCTGTCGCGCAGATCCGCCCGCACCTCTGCACAGATGCCCCTTAATCTGCGCAGATCGCTGTGACTGCAGTGGATCTAGGCGCGCACACGGTGGCGGAGGTGGAAGGGGACTAATGATCGTGTCCCTCTGGGAGGGACAACATGAATACGACAGCTGGGCTGAAGCCACCCCTTGCCCCAGATCGATCTTCCAGGGGGCATGGAAGGTCGCCCGGAACAACGCAATGGACCGGTTGTGGATCACTTCAGAGCTGCTCCAATTCGATCCCATAACGTGTGGCTTGACGCACCCGCCAGCCACCCTGCCGTTGTCATTACCCCGCCCCTCCACCTTCTTCTGCGCCTTCCTGACCCTGCTCAACGACCGGCTGGGGGAAAGCATCGTCTTTCCGCTGCTGCCCTTTTTGCTGGCGGGCTTCACCAGCGATGGCCGGGTGCTGGGGCTACTGGCGGGTAGTTACGCGGTGGCTCAGTTCGCCTTCACGCCCCTGATCGGTGCCCTCAGCGACCACTACGGCCGCAAACCGGTGATCAGCGTCTGCGTGGCGGGCTCGGTGCTGGGCCTGGCCCTGTTTGCTCTCACCATCAGCTTGCCCTGGGCCAACCTTTGGCCCGCCGCCCAGGCCGCCGGGTTGCCCCTGGCCCTGCTGTTCGGGGCTCGGTTGATCGATGGGGTGAGCGGCGGCACCGCCGCCACAGCCAGCGCCGTGCTGGCCGACATCTCGCCGCCGGAAAAACGAGCTAAGGCCTTCGGCTTGATCGGGGTGGCCTTTGGCCTGGGCTTCATTCTTGGCCCCGCCCTGGGCGGGCTGCTTGGCCAGATCAACGTCACCCTGCCGCTGCTGGTTGCCGTAGCCATCGCCGTGCTCAACCTGGTGCTGGTGCTCACCGTGCTGCCAGAAACCCACCCGCCAGAAGCACGCCGGGCCATGCCGCGCAGACGGGATCTCAACCCATTTGCCGCCCTGCAACGGGTGTTCACCAACCCCCAGGTGCGGCGGCTTTGCGTGGCATTTTTTCTGTTTTTCCTGGCCTTCAACGGCTTCACCGCCGTGCTGGTGCTCTATTTCAAGCAGGCCTTCAACTGGGGCCCCGGCCTGGCGGCCTCAGCTTTCCTGGTGGTGGGCGTGGTAGCCACGGTGGTGCAGGGCGGCCTGATCGGACCGCTGGTGAAACGCTTCGGCGAATGGCGCCTCACCCTGGCCGGCCTGGGCTTTGTGATCGCCGGCTGCCTGCTGATTCCCCTGGCCACGCGGGCCAACGCCCAACCGGTGGTGTTCAGCGCTGTGGCGATCCTGGCCCTGGGCACCGGCCTGGTCACCCCCTGTCTGCGCAGCCTGGTCTCCCGCCGCCTCGACAGCGAAGGTCAGGGCGCCGCCCTGGGCAGCCTGCAGGGGCTACAAAGCCTGGGCAGTTTTCTAGGGCCCCCGCTGGCGGGCCTGGCCTACGAGACCACCGGGCGCCAGAGCCCCTTCTGGCTTGGCATCGCCTTGCTTGTGGGCGTGGCCCTGCTGGTGGCCGGTGGCCTACCTGGCCGAAATTCAGCGATGACAGCAGGACTACACGGATCGGACAGTTGAGATTGCTACGTTGCCGCTAATCACAGTCAGGATGCTGCATGGCGGAATCAACGGCTGAAACCCAGCTAGCTCCCGAGCTGTATTTAAACCGTGAACTTAGCTGGCTGGAATTCAACTACCGGGTGCTGGCACAAGCCCTAGACGAGCACACACCGCTACTTGAGCAGGCGAAGTTCAGCGCCATCTTCAGCAACAACCTCGATGAGTTCTTCATGGTGAGGGTGGCCTCCCTGAAGTCCCAGATCGATGCCGGGGTGAGCAGTCTTAGCGATGACGGACTCACCGCCCAGCAACAGCTTCAGGCGATCCGCACCAAGCTGCGCCCCCTGCTGGAAATGCAGCAGCAGCACTACCGCCACTCCCTTAAGAGCCATCTCTGCGACTACGGCGTTCACCTCACCGACTACGCCAACCTCAACGCAGCCCAACGGGATTGGCTCAACGCCTACTTCCAGAGCGCCATTTTCCCGGTTCTCACCCCCCTGGCGGTGGATCCCTCCCACCCCTTTCCCTTCATCAGCAACCTGAGCCTCAACGTGGCCGCCCTGGTGCGCGACCCCGATACGGGTCAACAGGAATTCGCCCGGGTGAAAGTGCCGCAGAAAAACCTGCCCCGCTTCGTCCAGATCCCCCCCCATCTGAGCGGCAAGCAACCCGAAGCCGTTTATACGGCCGTGCCTCTGGAGCAGGTGGTGGCCTTCAACCTCGGCCTGCTGTTCCCAGGCATGCACGTGGAGGGTCACTACTTCTTCCGCGTCACCCGTGACGCCGACCTGGAATTGCGCGACCTAGAGGCCGACGATCTGATGGAGGCCCTTGAAGAGGGCCTACGCAAACGCCGCCGCGGCGGTGAGGTGGTGCGGCTGGAGGTGGCCGATGAGATGCCGGAAGCGGTGGTGCAGCTGCTGATGGAAGGCACCGCCGTCGAGGCGGAAGACGTTTACCGGGTCAACGGACCCCTGGGTCTCGACGATCTGATGAGCCTGCTGGCCATTCCCTTGCCCCAGTTAAAGGAGAAGCCCCACAAGGGCCGCACCACACCAGCCCTGGCCCGCACCCAGAAGAGCCAGCTGGAAGACGGCTCGATCAAGGCGGAGGAATTTGAAAGCATCTTCTCGGTGATCCGCCGGGGAGATGTGCTGCTGCATCACCCCTACGACCTGTTTTCCACATCGGTAGAGGAATTCCTCAACCAGGCCGCCGATGACCCCTCGGTATTGGCCATCAAGATGACCCTCTACCGCACCTCTAAGAATTCAGCTGTGGTTGCGGCACTGATCCGGGCCGCTGAAAACGGCAAGCAGGTGATGGCCCTTGTTGAATTAAAAGCCCGTTTCGATGAAGACAACAACATCCAGTGGGCCAAGCAGTTGGAGGCATCTGGGGTGCACGTCGTCTACGGCGTGCTGGGCCTGAAGACCCACACGAAAATCCTGCTGGTAGTTCGCAAGGAGAAGGAGCGCCTCAACAGCTACGTACATATAGGTACGGGCAACTACAACTCCAAAACATCCAGCCTCTACACCGATATCGGCCTACTCACAGCCAGGCCGGAATTCGGTGCCGACTTAGTGGAGTTGTTCAACTACCTAACCGGTTTCTCAAAACAGCAAAGCTTCCGCCGCTTACTGGTGGCTCCAGTGACGCTGCGCAGCCGCATGGAAGGCTTGATCCGCCGCGAAATCGAGCATGCCCAGGCCGGCAGGGGCGGCCATATCCGGGCAAAGATGAATTCCCTAGTGGATCCGTCGATCATCGCCCTGCTGTACGAGGCCTCCCAGGCCGGCGTCATGATCGACTTGGTGGTACGTGGCATGTGCAGCCTGCGGCCCCAACTGGAGGGCATCAGCGACAACATCCAGGTTGTGAGTGTGATCGGTCGCTTCCTTGAACACTCGCGGCTGTTTTGGTTTGGCAATGGCGGTGAGCCCGAACTTTTCTTCGGCAGCGCCGACTGGATGTCACGCAACCTGGACAGACGAGTTGAAGCGGTAGCTCCAATCGAAGATCCAAAACTGCGCCATCAGCTTGAGCAGGTCATCGATCTCTACCTGAATGACACCGGTGCCTGGCACATGGACAACCAAGGAAAGTTCAGTCAACGACAGCTCGAAGGCGAACAACATCTGGTTCAACGGGAGATGATGCGTCGCTGGCGCGGCGGTTTGGTGGCTTAATCAGTAGCAATCCATGCAGGAATTCTTCCAAATCAAGGAGTTACAACCAACGCTACAGTGCTACATTCCAGCCAAATCCAATACGGAGGCTGGGGTGTGGGGACGCCTTTGCAATCCGCTTCAGACGTTGTTGACAGCAACGTCTCGAAGCAGGCGCCATCAAAGATGGCGCCCAATGCTACTGCTAGCAAATCTGCGTCTGGAAAGGCACGCGCCACAGGCCCGAAAGCCGGGGGACGGCTTAGTGCCGACTCAATCGGCTGGTATCTAGGCACCATTGGCCGCGTGCCGCTGCTCACGGCCGCCGAAGAAATTGAGCTGGCACATCACGTGCAGGCCGGCAAACGCCTGCTGGAGCTGCCTGCAGGGGAGCACACCCCCAAGCACAAGCGTCAGCTGCGCATGGCCCAGCGGGCCCGCGATCGCATGATGGCCGCCAACCTGCGCCTGGTGGTAAGCGTCGCCAAGAAGTATCAAAACCAGGGGCTGGAGCTGCTGGATCTAGTGCAAGAAGGGGCGATCGGCCTAGAGCGAGCTGTTGACAAATTCGACCCAGCAATGGGCTACAAATTTTCGACCTACGCCTACTGGTGGATCCGTCAGGGGATGACCCGGGCTATCGACAACAGCGCCCGCACAATTCGTCTGCCGATTCACATCAGCGAAAAGCTGTCGAAGATGCGGCGGATCAGCCGGGAGCTTTCCCATCGCCTCGGCCGCCAGCCCAATCGCCTCGAGCTTGCCCATGCCATGGACATGGCCCCGCGGGACCTCGAAGAGCTGATGGCCCAAAGCGCTCCCTGCGCCTCCCTCGATGCCCATGCCCGCGGCGAAGAAGATCGCAGCACCCTGGGCGAACTAATCGCCGATCCGGCCAGCAACGAGCACCTAGACTCGATGGACCGGCACATCCAAAAGGAGCACCTGGGCACCTGGCTCTCCCAGCTAAATGACCGGGAACAGCAGATCCTCAAGCTGCGCTTCGGCCTGGAAGGGGCCGAACCTCTCACCCTCGCTGAAATTGGCCGGCTGATCAATGTTTCGCGGGAGCGGGTGCGGCAGCTGGAGGCAAAAGCAATCATGAAGCTGCGCCTGATGAGCAACTACCAGCAGGCCGCCTGAGCCCATGGCCGCTGGATGGTCGCAGCAGCTGCTGGGAGTGGCGGCCGTTGCTGGCTGGCTGGCCCTGTTGGCACTAGCGGCGCTGCAGGTGCGGCGGCGCTGGAATGGTCAACGGGAATGGAGTCGCAAGTTGGTGCACATCGGCACCGGCGCCGTAGTGCCGATCGCCTGGGCCACCGGCATTGATCGCCTGATCGCCATCCCCGCCGCCGGCCTGATCACGCTGCTGGCGGCAATGAACCATCGCTTCCGCCTGCTGCCAGCCATCGAAGATGTGGGCCGGGCCAGCTACGGCACCATCGCCTATGGGGCCTCAATCACCCTGCTGCTGCTGCAGTTTTGGCCCCAGCAACCCGCTGCCGTAGCCGCTGGCGTGCTGGTGATGGCCGTGGGTGATGGCCTAGCCGGACTGCTGGGTCCCCTGGTGAGCTCCCCTTGCTGGCTGGTGTGGGGCCAGCGCAAATCCGTCGTTGGCACCGGCGCCATGGCCGCTGGCAGCCTGGCCATGCTGCTGCTGGTGCGCCAGCTGGCGATCGCAGCTGGCCAGCCCCACCCGGAGCTGCCCGCCCTGCTGGCCATCAGCGCTACTGCAGTGGTGCTGGAGCAGCTGGCGGTGGGGGGCCTCGACAACTTCACGGTGCCGCTGGCAGCCGGCTGGCTCTGGCAACGGCTTAGCTAGCGCACCGACTCAGCCAGAGTTTCGAGCACCTCCGAGGTGGTGGCCAGATCGATGCAGGCATCGGTGATGCTCTGGCCGTAGGTGAGCTGGCTTAGGTCTGACGGAATCTTCTGGCTACCAGCCACCAGATGGCTCTCCAGCATCACGCCCATCACGTGGCCAGAGCCGGCGCGCAGCTGGGCGGCCACCTGGGCTGCCACCTCGCCCTGGCGGCGATAGTCCTTGTTGGAGTTGCCATGGCTGCAATCCACCATCACCCGAGGCGGCAGGCCGGCTTTGGCCAGCTCAGCAGCGGCTTCCTCCACCGCCTGCGGGTGGTAGTTGGTGCCGCGGTTACCACCCCGCAAGACCAGATGGCCATCGGGGTTGCCCGTGGTGGTCACAATGGCGGCGTGACCGTCGTGGTTGATGCCCAGGAAATGGTGGGTCTTCGCCGCCGCTTCCATGGCATTAATAGCGGTAATGGCACTGCCGTCGGTGCCATTTTTGAAGCCGATCGGCATCGACAAACCCGAAGCCATCTCCCGGTGGGTCTGGCTTTCGGTGGTGCGGGCGCCGATGGCCGTCCAGCTGATCAGATCGGCGATGTATTGGGGCACTACCGGATCGAGCAGCTCGGTAGCCGCCGGCAGGCCCATCTCGGCTAAATGCAGCAAAAGGGCGCGAGCCACCCGCAGTCCCGTATTGATGTCGTAGCTGCCATCGAGGTGGGGGTCATTGATCAGGCCCTTCCAGCCCACGGTGGTGCGGGGCTTCTCGAAATAAACCCGCATCACGATCTCGAGCGCGTCCTTATAGCGCTCCTGGGCCTGGGCGATTGCCGCGGCGTATTCGTGGGCCGCGGCCACATCGTGCACCGAGCAGGGCCCCACGATCACCAGCAAACGGGGATCAGTGCCATGCAGGATCGCCTTAATACGTTCCCTGGCCTGCTGGACCGTTGCCGTTGAACGATCGCTGATCGGCAGCTCGCGGTGCAACAGCGCCGGAGGCACCAGCGGCCGGGTTTCCACCACATGCAAATCGGAGGTGGTGGTGGTCATGGGCCTGAGGCCGTCAGAACGGCGCCGCGGAGTCGCCTTCCACCCTAGTCAGCAGCGATTGCGACCACCAAGGGGCCGGCTGCCAAGAACAATGGGGTGTAGATCAACGCGACCGGGCATGTCTGCAGCCACCTTCCTCCCCAGCTACCGCGCCGCTGCGGCCGAGCGCGAAGGCCTGGGGGTACCGGCCCTGCCCCTGAGCGCCACACAAGCCAGTGCACTCACGGAGCTGCTGAGCGCACCGCCCGCCGGCGAGGAAGACTTCCTGCTGCACCTGCTTAGTGAGCGCATCCCGCCGGGAGTGGACGAGGCGGCCTACGTGAAGGCCGACTGGCTCGCGGCTGTGGCCCAGGGCACGGCTACTAGCCCCCTGGTGAACCCAGTGGCGGCAGTGAAGCTGCTGGCCACAATGATCGGCGGCTACAACGTCAGCGCCTTAATCGAGCTGCTCAGCAACTCCGATCCAGCCATCGCCAGCGCCGCCGCCGAAGGGCTGAGCACCACGCTGCTCGTCTACGACGCCTACAACGAGGTGCTGGAGCTGGCCTCCAGCAACGCCTACGGCCAGCAGGTGATCGACAGCTGGACCGCCGCCGAGTGGTTCACCGCCAAAGCCGAGCTGCCCGCCGAGATCACCGTGACCGTGTTCAAGGTGGAGGGTGAAACCAACACCGACGATCTCTCCCCCGCCACCCACGCCACCACCCGTCCCGACATCCCCCTGCACGCCATGGCGATGCTGGAAACCCGCATGCCTGGCGGCCTGGAGCTGATCACCCAGCTCAAAACCAAAGGTCACCCGGTGGCCTACGTAGGTGATGTGGTGGGCACCGGCAGCTCGCGCAAATCCGCGATCAACTCCGTTCTCTGGCACACCGGCAGCGACATCCCCCACGTGCCCAACAAGCGCGGCGGCGGGGTAATCCTGGGCGGCAAGATCGCACCAATCTTCTTCAACACCGCCGAGGATTCCGGCGCCCTGCCGATCGAGTGCGACGTGTCCGCGCTCAACTCCGGCGATGTGATCACGATCCGCCCCTACGCCGGCACGATCGAGCGGGCCAGCGGCGAAGCGAATGCCGGCGAGATCGTGGCTCGCTTCGAGCTAAAGCCCAGCACGATCACCGATGAGGTGCGCGCCGGCGGCCGCATCCCCCTGTTGATTGGCCGCTCGCTCACCGATAAGTTGCGCGCCCAGCTGGGGCTGGCCGCCAGCGAGCTGTTCATCCGCCCGGTGGCCCCGGCAGACACCGGCAAGGGCTACACCCTGGCCCAGAAGATGGTGGGCAAGGCCTGCGGCCTGGCGGGCGTGCGCCCCGGCAGCAGCTGCGAGCCGCTGATGACCACCGTGGGCTCCCAGGACACCACCGGGCCCATGACCCGCGACGAGATGAAGGAGCTGGCCTGCCTGGGATTTTCCGCCGATCTGGTGATGCAGAGCTTCTGCCACACCGCCGCCTATCCCAAGCCGGTGGATCTGAAAACCCACGCCGAACTGCCCGATTTCATGGCGTCGCGCGGCGGCGTGGCCCTGCGCCCCGGCGATGGGATCATCCACAGCTGGCTCAACCGCATGCTCCTGCCAGACACGGTGGGCACCGGCGGCGACAGCCACACCCGTTTCCCGCTCGGCATCTCCTTCCCGGCCGGCTCGGGCCTGGTGGCCTTCGCTGCCGCCATCGGCGCCATGCCGCTCGACATGCCCGAATCGGTGCTGGTGAAATTTTCAGGCTCCCTGCAGCCAGGCGTGACCCTCCGAGATGTAGTGAATGCGATTCCCTATGTAGCGATCCAGCAGGGCCTGCTCACGGTGGCTAAAGAAGGCAAAAAAAACGTATTCAACGGCCGAATCATGGAGATTGAAGGGCTGCCCGATCTCAAGCTTGAGCAGGCCTTTGAACTCACGGACGCCACTGCCGAACGCTCTTGTGCCGGCAGCACAATCAAGCTCAGCGCCGAAACGGTGAGCGAATACCTAAGCAGCAACGTGGCACTTCTGAAAAACATGATCGCCCGCGGCTACGGCGATGCCCGCACCCTGGCCCGCCGCATCAAGGCGATGGAGGCCTGGCTGGCCAACCCGGAGCTGCTGGAGGCCGATGCCGATGCGGATTACGCCGCCGTAATCGAGATCGATCTCAACCAAATCACGGAGCCGATCCTGGCCTGCCCCAACGACCCAGACAACGTCAAAACCCTGAGCGAGGTGGCCGGCGCACCGATCGATGAGGTGTTTATCGGCAGCTGCATGACCAACATCGGCCACTACCGCGCCGCGGCCAACGTGCTCGAAGGCCAGGGGCAGAACTCCGCCCGCCTCTGGGTGTGCCCCCCAACCCGCATGGACGAGGAGACGCTGAAGCAGGAGGGCTACTACGCCACCTTCGAAGCGGCCGGCTCCCGCATGGAGATGCCGGGCTGCTCGTTGTGCATGGGCAACCAAGCCCGCGTCGACGACAACACCACGGTGTTTTCCACCAGCACCCGCAACTTCAACAACCGCCTCGGCAACGGAGCCCAGGTGTACCTGGGCAGCGCCGAACTAGCGGCAGTGTGCGCCCAGCTGGGCCGCATTCCCTCCAGAAACGAATACCTGAAAGTCGCCGCCGAAAAGATCGATCCCTACGGCGCTGAGCTCTACCGCTACCTCAACTTCGACCAGATCGAAGGCTTTGAAGACAGCGGCCGAGTGCTTAGCGCCGAGGACGAGGCGAAGGTGCTGGCGGGGGCGTGAGGGAATAGGGCTGCGTCCACTGCACAACCTGGCGCAGTTTGGTATCAATCCTTACAATAAACCGAAGGAATCAGCTGGCCCAACTGACGTCCCTAGGGTCCAGAGGCTTGCTGAATGGCATCTCCATGCGTCGCATTTCTCTGCTCGCCGGCGGCATCGCCCTAGCCCTCGCGGGTGGCCTAAGCCTCACTGGCTGTAACCAGGTCACCCAGAGCGCCAAGGACGCCGCCACCTCCGCTGCCACGGGTGCCGCCCAGACGGCCCTAGGGCCGGCCGTGACCCCGGTGCTCGACCTGCTCAAGCAGGGCAAAAGCAAGGTGGCCTCCGGCGATCTAGCCGGTGCCGCAGCCTCCATGGGCGGCTTCCAGGCCATCTGGGAGAAGGCCGCACCAGTGGTCAAGCCCCTGGCCGGGGATAAGTGGACCTCCATCGAAAGCGCTGCCCAAGGCTTAAGCGGCACCTTCAGCAAGGGCACTCCATCAGCTGCCGATGCCAACACCGCAATCAGTGGCCTGCTTGGCCCCCTTTCCGCCCTAGCCGGTAAGTAAGTATTGCCTGCCGTGGTGAGACGCTGGATGCCTACAGCCGTCGTCTCATCTGAACCAGGAAATCCTGCTGTTCGAACCCGCCCCAGCTGAGGCCGGTGCCCTGCGTGCGGTGCTGGCCTTTCCCAGCACCTACACGGTGGGCATCACCAGCCTGGGGTACCAGGTGGTGTGGGCCACCCTGGCCCAACGGGCCGATGTGGATGTACGCCGCCTATTCACCGACCAGGGCGATCCAGCGCACCGCCACTGCGACCTGTTTGGCCTGTCGCTGAGCTGGGAGCTGGATGGGCCGGTGCTGCTGGATCTGCTGGAGCAGCAGCGCATCCCGATCTGGGCGGCCGAGCGCGGCGAAGACGATCCGATCGTTTTCGGCGGTGGGCCGGTGCTCACCGCCAACCCCGAGCCGCTGGCACCATTTTTTGATGTGGTGTTGCTGGGCGATGGCGAACTGTTGCTGCCAGCCTTCATCGATGCCCTGCAGGCAGGCCGCGGTGCACCCCGGCCCGAGCGGCTACGCCAGCTAGCCCACGTGCCGGGCGTGTATGTACCCAGCCTCTATGCCCCCCGATACAGCCCCGAGGGCGATCTGCTCGCGGTGGAGCCAACAGAAGCGGGTATCCCGGCCACGGTGGCCAAGCAGACCTGGCGCGGCAACACCTTGAGCCACTCGGCTGTGATCACCCCGGAGGCGGCCTGGCCCTCGATCCACATGGTGGAGGTGGCGCGCAGCTGTCCGGAGCTGTGCCGCTTCTGTCTGGCCAGCTACCTCACCCTGCCGTTTCGCACCCCCAGCCTGGAAGACGGCCTGATCCCAGCGGTAGAGAAGGGTTTGGTCGCCACCCAACGCCTGGGATTGCTGGGGGCCTCAGTAACCCAGCACCCCCAATTCGCCGACCTGCTGGCCTGGCTCGACCAGGACCGCTTTGAAGGCACGCGGGTGAGCGTCAGCTCGGTGCGGGCCGCCACCGTGACCGCCGAGCTGGGCCGAATTCTGGCCAAACGGGGCAGCAAATCGCTCACGATCGCCATCGAGAGCGGCAGCGAGCGCATGCGCCAGGTGGTGAACAAGAAACTCGCCACCGAAGAGATTTACGCAGCCGCCCGCTACGCCAAGGAGGGCGGGCTCACGGGCCTGAAGCTCTACGGAATGGTGGGCCTGCCTACGGAAGAAGAAACCGATGTGGAAGCCACCGCCGAGCTGCTGCTAGCTCTGAAAAAAGCCACTCCCGGCCTGAGGCTCACCCTGGGAGTGAGCAGCTTCGTGCCCAAGGCCCACACCCCGTTCCAGTGGCAAGGGGTGCGGCCCGAAGCCGAGAAGCGACTCAAGCTGCTGGCCAAGCGGCTCAAGCCCAAGGGCATCGAGCTGCGCCCCGAAAGCTATGGCTGGAGCGTGATCCAGGCCCTGCTGTCGCGCAGCGACCGGCGCCTAGCACCGGTGATCGCCGCCGCCCGCGGCAAACACGAGAGCCTGGGGGGCTGGAAGCAGGCATATCGGGCGGTGCGGGAGCAAACCTCAGGCCCCGAGAGCCCACCAGCCTGGGAGGAAGTAATCCACGCCACCTGGAACAGCGAGCGGGTGCTGCCCTGGGCGCACCTGGAGGGACCGCTGCCTGCGGCAACTCTCGCCAAACACAGGCTTGATGCGCTCAGCGAAGCTGCCTGAACCTCAAGCAAAAACCGCCGTCCGCCCCCGGTAAACCATCACCTGGCGCTTGAGGTGCAGGCGCACGGCCCGGGCTAGGGCCAGGCGTTCGCAGTCGCGGCCGAGGCGGATCAGGTCTGGGACCTCATCGCGGTGGCCCACGGGCACGGTGGATTGGGCAATGATCGGCCCCCCATCCAGCTGCTCGGTCACGTAGTGACCGGTGGCACCGATCAGCTTCACGCCCCGCTCCCAGGCCCGGTGATAGGGCTGAGCGCCCTGGAAAGCAGGCAGGAAAGAGTGGTGGATGTTGATCACTCGATGGAAAGCATCCGGTGGATCAAAGCTCTCCAAAAATGCCGGCGTCAGCACCTGCATGTACTTGGCCAGGATCACTAGCTCGATGCCGTGCTCGGCAAGCAGCTCCAAGTGCCGTGCTTCAGCCTCCTCCCGGTTGGCGGCTGAGATGGGCACATGGGCAAAGCGGGCCCCAAATTCCTCGGCAAGGGCGCCAAGGTCGGGATGGTTGGAGATCACCAGCGGCACCTGCATGGGCAACTCCCCCGTGCGCGTGCGCCACAGCAAATCCAGCAGGCAGTGGTCCTGCTTGCTCACGAAGATCGCCACCGGCGGGCGCACATCTGAGAAGTTCACCGTGTATTGGCCACCCAGGCGCTCCGCCAGGGCGCTGGCCGTGGGACAGATCGCCTCGCGCGGCAGCCCGAAACCCTCAAGCTGCCACTCGATCCGGCTCAAAAACAAGCCGGCGCCTTGATCGCTGTGGTGGTCGGCGTGCACGATGTTGCCGCCGTTAGCCGCCACCCAGCCAGACAATTCCCGCACCAGTCCGGGTTTATCCGGGCAGATCATCTGCAGGATGGCAGTGGCGGTAGTCATGGCCATGGTCAACGTCAGTTCAGACGTAGCACCTCGGCGGCATTTAGGGCCAGGTTGCGAGGGGCAACAGACAGGCCGGAAGAGCCAGCCCGCCCCGATAAACTCACCCCCACGAAAAGGTGTTGGTACCTGCTGATGGCTTCTGCGCGTATTCCTGCGGTTTTCACTGCTTTCAGCCAGCAGCTGCGCCGTTTAGTGGTGCTCTGCCTTGCCACCGTGCTCTGCCTCGGCCTGAGCGCCTGTGACGGCAGCCAGGGCAAGAAGCCGCCGACCATCAGCCCAGAGGACATGGCCCTGATCGAGCGCCAAGCCGAGGGCTTCTTGGCAGCCCGCAACCGCCTGCCCGAGTTAGCCGCCCTCGTAAATGATCGCAACTGGGTATTCACCGCCAATTTGATCCACGGCCCCATGCAGGAAGTGGGCCGGGAAATGAGCTACATCAACCAAAGGCTGCTGCCCGCCGACCGCCCCGAGGCCGAGAAGCTTGCCACCGCCCTGAAAACGGCCCTAGCCCAGCTTGATGAGGCGGCCCGCCTTCAAGACGGCGACAAGCTGCGCAAGGGTTACATCAAAGTGGCGAGCGGTTTTGGTCTCTATGCCCAGGTGTTGCCCACCCAAGTGCAAGAAGACCTCAAGCAGATCTGATTAAGCAGACCCATCCCGTCGGATCAGCCGTTAGGCGCCTTTCGATAGCTGTAATCGGCGCCGGCTTAGTGGGCCGGGCCTGCGCCTGGCTACTGCTGCAGCGTGGCCACCGAGTTTTGCTGATTGATCCTGGCCTGGACGGCCAGCGCGACCCCAGCTCAGGCAGCGAGGCGGCCCTGGGGGTGCTCATGGCCCAGGTGTTTCACCGCAACAGCGGCCGAGCCTGGCGGTTGCGTCAACGCAGCCTGGAGCTCTGGGGCCAATGGCGTAAGGAGTTGAAGGGCCAGGGCTGGGAGCTGCCCTGGCGGCCCGGCTTGCTGCTGCTGGCCAGCACGCCTGAGGAACTGGAGCGCCAGCGCCAGTTGGTGGCAAGCCGGCGGCAGCAGGGATTTGCCTTGGAGCTCTGGGACCAGCCCCGGCTTGACGCCCTGGCACCAGCCCTGCCGATCGGAGCCCTGGGCGGGCTCTACTCCCCGGCCGACGGGCAGCTGGATCCCGGGCCCGCCCTCGCAGCCCTGCTAGCCGATGGCCTGCGGCTGGGTCTGCAGACCTGCTGCGATCGGGTTGAGCGCCTAGAGCAACGCCCCGGTAGCTGGAGCGTGCACACTCGCAGCGGCGAGCTTCTGAAGGTGGATGCTTTGGCGCTGAGCGCCGGGGTGGCCAGTGCCGCTCTGCTGGCGGACATAGGCCACCAGGTGCCCATGGAGCCGGTGTTAGGCCAGGCCCTGGAACTGGAGTTTCCACTCCCCACAAACTGGAGTAGCGCCAGACCCTGGCCTGGGGCACTCTCCTGGCCTGGGGCAGTGGTGTGGCAGGGGCTCAACCTGGTGCCCCGTGCCAGCGGCAGGCTATGGCTTGGGGCCACCCTGGAGCCTGGCGATCAAGCCGATCCGGCCGCCCTCGCCAACCTGCAACAGCTGGGTGGTGCCGCGCCAGAGTGGCTGCAACAGGCCACCGTGGTACGCCAGTGGCAAGGCCACAGGCCCCATCCGATCGGCCGCCCTGCGCCCCTGCTCGAGCAACTGGAGCCGGGCCTGGTGCTGGCCAGCGGCCACTACCGCAATGGCGTGCTGCTGGCACCGGCGACAGCAGAATGGGTGGCCGACCAGCTGGAGCAAGGCTGACAAACCAGCCAGGCCCCTGAGTCCAGCAAAGCCCCCCTTACGGAGGGCTAAATAAAGATCACCTAAAGGCGCTCAGTGATTCTGATCACTTGCTCTCGGTGAATTCCGCATCGATCACGTCGTCGCTGGAGGCAGAGCTAGCCGCATCGGCACCAGCACCATTGCCACCAGGGGCGGCGGCGCCGGCCTCAGCTCCTGCAGCCTGCTGGTACACGGCGGCACCAGCGGCATACAGGGCCTGCTGCAGGGTCTCGAGCTCAGACTTCATGGTGTCGAAGTCTTCCTTAGCGATCGCCTCCTTAAGCTTGGCAGAGGAGGATTCCACCTTGGCCTTGTCCTCAGCGCCCACCTTGTCGCCGAGCTCGCCGAGCTGCTTCTCCGACTGATAAACGAGGGTTTCGGCCTGGTTCTTCAGGTCGATCTTTTCGCGCTTCTCCTTGTCGGTAGCAGCGTTGCTCTCGGCATCCTTAACCATCTTGTCCACCTCGTTGTCGCTGAGGGTGGAGGCTCCGGTGATCGAGATGCTCTGCTCCTTGCCGCTGCCCTTGTCCTTAGCGGTGACGCTGAGGATGCCATTGGCATCGATATCGAAGGTGACCTCGATCTGGGGCACGCCGCGGGGTGAAGGAGGAATGCCGTCGAGGCGGAAGGTGCCGAGCGACTTATTGTCGCTGGCCATCTCGCGCTCACCTTGGAGCACGTGGATCTCCACGTTGGTCTGACCATCCACCGCCGTGGAATACACCTCGGTCTTCTTGGTGGGGATGGTGGTGTTGCGGGTGATCATCTTGGTCATCACGCCGCCAAGGG
The DNA here is from genome assembly GCF_024346235.1 of Cyanobium sp. BA5m-21. Classification (NCBI taxonomy): domain Bacteria; kingdom Bacillati; phylum Cyanobacteriota; class Cyanophyceae; order Synechococcales; family Prochlorococcaceae; genus Cyanobium; species Cyanobium sp. BA5m-21. Next base: position 81,902 of record NZ_JAGQCO010000003.1, on the reverse strand, counting down.
TTTCAACGCCTAGAGACAGGGGGGTGACGTCCAACAAAAGGATGTCCTTGACCTCACCGGCCAACACACCGCCCTGAATCGCGGCACCAACGGCCACCACTTCATCTGGGTTAACGGTTTGGTTGGGGTCCTTGCCGGTAACGCGCTTGACCAGCTCAAGCACCGCCGGAATGCGGGTGGAGCCGCCCACCATCACGATTTCATCGAGTTCAGCAGAGGAGAGCTTGGCGTCCTTAAGGGCCTGCTCCACCGGCACGCGGCAACGGTCGATCAGCTTCGAGGCCAACTCCTCAAACTTGGCCCGGGTGAGGGTGAGATCGAGGTGCTTAGGACCCTCCGGGGTGGCCGTAATGAACGGCAGGTTGATTTCGCTTTGGGAAGCGCTTGAAAGCTCAATTTTGGCCTTCTCTGCCGCTTCAGTGAGACGCTGCAGGGCCTGCTTGTCCTGGCGCAGATCAATGCCCTCATTGGCTTTGAAGCTGGCGGCCAGGTAATCAACGATCACCTTGTCAAAGTCATCACCGCCCAGGTGGGTGTCACCGGAAGTGGAGAGCACCTCGAACACACCGTCGCCCACCTCGAGCACGGAGACGTCGAAGGTGCCGCCGCCCAGGTCGAACACCAAGATGCGCTCATTGCTCTTGCGATCGAGGCCGTAGGCGAGGGCTGCCGCAGTCGGCTCGTTGATGATGCGCAGCACCTCAAGGCCAGCGATCTTGCCGGCGTCCTTGGTGGCTTGGCGCTGGGAGTCGTTGAAATAGGCGGGAACGGTGATCACTGCTTGGGTCACCGTCTCTCCAAGATACTTGCCAGCATCTTCGGCGAGCTTGCGCAACACTTGGGCGCTCACCTCCTCGGGGGCAAACTGCTTATTGAGAACGGGGCACTTCACCTTCACATTGGCGCCGGCCTTTTCAACGCCATAGCTCACTTCCTTCGATTCTTCGTTGACTTCATCAACGCGACGTCCGATGAAGCGCTTCACCGAATAGAAGGTGTTCTCCGGGTTCATCACCGCCTGACGCTTGGCGATTTGGCCCACCAGCTGATCCTGGTTTTTGGTGTATGCCACCACAGAGGGTGTGGTGCGAAACCCTTCAGCGTTGGCAATCACGGTGGGCTTGCCGCCCTCCATAACGGCGACACAGCTGTTTGTGGTGCCTAAATCAATGCCAACGACCTTGCCCATGGGTTACTAACTCCTTACGGTGAGTGGACTGACTGGGAGCATCTTCAGCAGCTGGGGCCATCCCAGGCGAGGGGTGGTTCCCGAACAGGTCCAGCCAGCCAGCCCACCTCCATGCCCCAGCCGATCTCCGGAAGCACTGCCCTTGCTGGGGTTCTAGGGGATCCGGTGCGCCACTCCCTATCGCCGGCAATGCACAACGCAGCCCTGGCGGAGCTGGGGCTCAACTGGGTGTACTTGGCCATGCCCACCAGGGCAGACCAGCTGGCGGTGGTGGTGCAAGGGCTGGAGGCCATTGACTGCCGCGGCCTCAACGTGACCCTGCCCCACAAGCAGGCCGTGGCTGGCCTCTGCCGCAGCCTCTCGCCCCTGGCGCAACGGGTTGGTGCGGTGAACACCTTGGTGCGGCACCAGCAGGGGGGCTGGCTGGGGGAAAACACTGATGTGGAGGGCTTCTTGGCTCCCCTACGCAGCACTGAGCAGAACTGGCAGGGGCGGCGAGCGGTGGTGCTGGGCTGTGGCGGCAGTGCCCGGGCTGTGGTGGCAGCCCTGGTGGAACTGGGCTGCAGCTCGATCGCCATGGCAGGCCGCAGCAGCGATCGACTCGCAGCCCTGCTGGCCACCTGCCACAGCTGGGCGCCCCAACTGCGGGGGCTGGAATGGGCTGAAGGCAGCGCGGCCCTAGCCGAGGCCCTGGCCCTGGCAGACCTAGTGGTCAACACCACGCCCGTGGGCATGGCTGCCGCCGGCAATCCGGATGCGGCCCGGCACTGCCCCCTCAGCCCCGGCGAACTGGAAGCCCTGCAACCCGGCTCCACCGTGTACGACTTGATCTACACACCCAGACCCACAACCCTGCTGCTGGCGGCGAGCCAGCGGGGCTGCCGGGGCCTGGATGGCCTGGAGATGCTGGTGCAGCAGGGGGCCGCCTCCCTACGGCGCTGGAGCGGACTTGAGCAGGTGCCGGTGGCAGCGATGCGCGCGGCAGCCCTAGCCCAGCTGGGCCCCTAGCCTGAAGGCCCTGGAAGTTTCTCCATCCATGCAGGATCCCCCGATCTGGCAGAGAATGCTGGCGGCCCTGGCCTACCTGTTGCCCTGGAGCGACGCCTTCTCCTTCGGTCGGGGGCTGTTCGGCCTGTTCCCGGCACTGCAGTGGCTTGGGGTGCCGATCCTGCCGATCGCCCTGCTGGAGCAGGCGGTGCCCTTTGGCGGGCTGGTGCTGTTCCTTGTGCTCTTCCTCGCGGTGGTGCGCAACAGCAAGGTGCCCTACGTGATCCGCTTCAACGTGCTGCAGGCGATCCTGATCGACATAGTGGTGGTACTGGTGAGCCTGGCCTTCCAGGTGCTGCAGCTTGGCGCCCTGGACTTCGTCGGCAAAACCCTCAGCAACACAGTGTTTATCGGCATTTTGGTGCTGGTGCTGTTTGCGGTAGTGCAAAACCTGCGGGGTAAGGAAGCCGATATTCCCAGCCTCTCGGAAGCCGTTCGGATGCAGCTGTAAGGTGTTTGATCCGTCGCTGGTGGGCATCAGCCCGCTGGCCGCTGCCCCAATTCCTGAGGCGACAACCCCGAAGCGACCATGACGCAGCCCTACTACGAGACCATGTACATCCTTCGTCCGGATATTCCGGAGGAGGAGGTGGAAACCCATGTCGCCAAGTACCGCGATCTGGTCACCGAATCCGGTGGTGAAGTGCTGGATTGCCAGATGCGCGGCAAGCGCCGCCTGGCCTATTCGATCGCCAAGCACCGCGAGGGCATCTATGTGCAGCTCAACCACAACGGCGACGGCCAGCAGGTAGGTCCGCTAGAGCGGGCCATGCGTCTCTCGGAAGATGTGATTCGCTATCTCACCGTCAAGCAAGACGGCCCGATGCCGGCACCACGCACCCTGCCCGGCGCTAGCACTGAAGCCGCTCCCATGGAACCAGCCACCGTCTGACCGGGATCCAGTTTGACCTGAGTATTCAGTTTGACTTTGGGACTCCAGATAGGTGCGGAGCTAATACAGGCCTGGCTTGTAAAAAATCGGGCCCACTCGTAATCTCCGCCCATGGAGCCTGACGCCATACCACCAGCACCGAAGTGGCAGCCGTCTGTAACTTCGGTTTTTTCGTGGCATCAGCAGCAAGAGCGCCAAAACCAGCTGGAACAGGAACTTGCCAAAACTCGGGAAGAGCTTCTGGCCATGCAGGCCCTGCTCGAAGACCTACCCGGCCTCTTTGAAGACAAATTCCGGCAGCGATTGCAGCCGATGCTCGACCAGCAACAGCGACTGATCAACGACAACGACAACCTGCGCCAGCACCTCCTGCACTTACAGCCTGGCAGCGATACGGGTGCCCAGCGCCTGCTGCTGCCCCAGCAAGAGCCTGCCAGACCACGATTGCGCCAAGCCCTACTCCATGCCTTCGGCTTCAGCCAGAACCAGGAGCCCTAGCGCCGGCGCTGATTTGCCGCCCAGAGGCGGGTGGGCAGACCCCACACGTAGATAAAGCCCTCGGCAGCCTTGTGGTCGAATTGATCTTCGGCGCCGTAGGTGGCCATATCGGGCACATAGAGGCTGTGGCTAGCACTGCTGCGGCCCACCACGGTGGCATTGCCCTTGTGCAACTTCAGCCGCACCGTGCCGTTCACGGTTTGCTGGGTGCGCTCCATGAAGCCATCAAGCGCATCCTTGAGCGGGCCATACCAAAGGCCCTGATACACCAGATCCGCCCACTGCTGCTCAAGCTGGCGCTTGGTGCGCAACACATCTGCCGCAAGGGTGAGGCTCTCCAGCTCCTGGTGGGCCTTGATCAACAGCAGCAGGCCAGGGGTTTCGTAGATCTCCCGGCTTTTGATACCTACCACCCGGTTTTCGACCATGTCGAGGCGGCCGAAGCCGTGGCTGCCGGCCAGGGAATTTGCCTGGCGGATCAAGCTCACCGGATCGAGGCGCAGGCCGTCGATGCTCACCGGGTTGCCCTGCTCAAAGCCGATCTCAACGGTCTGGGCCTGATCCGGCGCCGCATCCACTGACACGGTCATGGCGTAGATCTCCTCGGGCGGCTCCACGTTGGGATCCTCGAGGGGACCGGCTTCGATCGAGCGGCCCAGCAGGTTGAGGTCGATCGAATAGGGCGATTTCTTGCTCACCGGCGAGGGAATGCCACAGCGCTCGCCGTAGGCGATGGTTTGCTCGCGGCTCATGCCCCACTCCCGCGCCGGGGTGAGCACCTTGAGGTCGGGGGCGAGGGCGCCGATGGCCACATCGAAGCGCACCTGATCGTTGCCCTTGCCCGTGCAGCCGTGGGCCACCGCATCGGCGCCCACCTCGCGGGCAATCTCCACTAGTCGCCGGGCGATCAGGGGCCGGGCCAGGGCTGTGGAGAGGGGATAGCGGCCTTCATAGAGGGCGTTAGCCCGAATAGCTGGGAAGGCGAATTCGGTGATGAAGGGCTCGATCAGGTCACCCACGATCGACTGGCTGGCCCCTGAATCGAGCGCCTTCTGGCGAATCGGCTCCAGCTCGTCGCCCTGGCCTAGGTCGGCGGCGAAGGTGATCACCTCCTCCACGCCCCACTCCTGCTTCAGGTAGGGAATGCAGACACTGGTGTCTACGCCGCCGGAATAGGCCAGCACCGCCCTCTTCGCCCGACCCATCAACGCCTCTCCATGCGTTCAGTTGCTCGATTCTCCCCTGTCGGGGTGTGACAGTGACCAGTGGGTCAGCAACCACAACCCCACTAGCAGGGGCGGCAGGCCCACCAGCAACCACACCACCCCCTGCTGCAGGGGCAACGGCTGGGGCCAGCGCTCGCCCGCTGCGGCCAGCGCGGCACTGATGGCCAGGGCCAGGGCCCAGACCCTCAGCACCCCGGCTAGGGGGCTGGCCTTTTGGCTGCTGGTGGGCATGGGCTCGAGGGCTGCATTTGCTTTGCAGCTATGGTGACTGATTGGTCTGTATGGGCCTAGCCCCAGACCTAGCTACCGGTAGGCGCACGCATGAGCACACTCGCGACCAGTGACAGCAGTCGACTCGACACAATCAATCCCTCGCTGACCCGCTACCGGCGCAGCGATCCGGCTCCGGTTCTACCCCTGCGCGATGAGCCCGATCTGCTGAGCTGGCTGGAGAGCAGTGGCCGCCTGGTGGCGGATGAAGAAACCGCCAGCACCGAAGTGAGCACGGTGGAAGAGGAGGAGCTTTCCGCCCTGATGGGCGAGAAGGAGGACTACAACAAGGACGACGAACAACAGGACGAAGACTGGGAAGACTGAGTTCCGCAGGGGAAACTGGGGCGGTCGCCGTCCCTTTCCCTTGGTTGTTTCGACCCCGGCTGCCCTACTCAGCAGTTTGTTGTTGCTGGCCTGTCTGCTGTGCGACTGGCTTAGCGGCGCGCCCCAGCTCACCTTGCCGCTGCTAGTTGCCGGCCTGATCAGCGCTGGAGTCACCGGTTGGGGGGTGCCGCGACTGCGGCAGCTCAAGCTCGGCCAGGTGATTCGCGCAGAGGGGCCCCAGGGCCACCTCAGCAAGGCAGGTACACCCACCATGGGCGGACTGCTGGCGGTGCCCGTGGGGGTGCTGGTGGGCGGCCTGCTGAGCCCAAGCGATCCCCGCCTGCTTGCTGTTGCCGCAGTAACCCTGGCCTACATGGCGATCGGGGCCATCGATGACTGGCGCAGCCTCACCCGCCGCACCAACACGGGCCTCACGCCCCGGGGCAAATTGCTGCTCCAGGCCGGCGCGGCCCTGTTGTTTCTGATCTGGGCCGCAGCGGGCCAGTGGCTGGGTGGGGCCTCCCCCGGCGACATCGCCCTGCCCCTGGGCTGGGTGCTGCCGATCGGTTTGCTGATCTGGCCGCTGGGGTTGTTTGTGTTTATGGCCGAAAGCAACGCCACCAACCTCACCGATGGCCTCGACGGCCTGGCCGCAGGCTGCGGCGCCGTGGTGTTCACAGGCATGGGGCTGCAGCTGATGCTGCGCGGCCATGAAGGCGATGCGGCTATGGCCGGTTTCTGCGCCGCGATGGCTGGCTGCTGGCTGGGCTTTCTCGTCCACAACCGCCACCCGGCTCGAGTGTTCATGGGCGACACCGGCTCACTGGCCATGGGAGCAGCCCTCAGCGCCGTCGCCTTGCTCTCCAATAGCCTCTGGCCCCTGCTGCTGATGGGCGGCGTCTTCCTGGCGGAATCACTATCGGTGATCCTGCAGGTGTGGGTGTTCAAAGCCACCAAAGACCCAGCCACGGGCCAGGGCCGGCGCCTGTTCAAGATGGCGCCGTTGCACCACCACTTCGAGCTTGGTGGGCTCAACGAACAAGTGGTCGTAATCCGCTTTTGGCTCGCCAGCCTGCTACTGGTGGGATTGGGTTTAATGCTGCTGCCCTAAGCCCTGCCCTCGCTTATCACCCATGGCTTACTTCACCTGGAAGGAAACCGGCCTCAGCTCCGACTGCGCCAGCCTGGCCGCCATGGCTGCCCGCTTCGAGGAGGCCGCTGCCCTGATGCGCCGCATGGCCAGCGAGGGCTTTCAGCTGGAGCGCCACAGCGATGGCCAGCACATCACCCACCCGGATCCAAACGTATTTGAGGCCTATGGCTTCATCAACGAGGAATCGCCGGTGCGGCAGCTGACGTTGCTGAGCTGATCAGTTTCGACGCAGATAGCCCACCAGCCACACCACCACAAAAGCCAGGGAGGAAAGGCCTAAGTAGATCAGGGCCCATTTCTGCAAGGTGGCGATGTCCCAGCCAAATAACAGGCCGTTGGCTGCGTCCCCAGCCGTACTGAAACCCAAGGGCAATCCCAACAACCAAGCCATCAACGCGCCCCGGTGTGCAAGAAGATCGGTTCCATCTTGCTGTCCTGCCCGCGATCCGGGCGACCACCATGACCTTTCCCACCCCTGCCACTCTTCCGGCCACCTTGATGCTGCTCGGCAGCGGTGAGCTGGGTAAGGAGGTGGCCATCGCAGCCCAGCGCCTCGGCTGCCGGGTGATCGCGGTGGATCGCTACGCCAACGCCCCAGCCATGCAGGTGGCTGATGTCGCTGAGGTGGTCGCGATGACCGACCCAGAAGCCCTCAAGGCGGTGGTGCGCCAGCACCGGCCCGATCTGGTGATTCCAGAGATAGAAGCTCTAGCGGTTGATGCCCTCGCGGAATTGGAGGCGGAAGGCATCTGCGTGATTCCCACAGCCCGGGCCACGGCCGTGACCATGAATCGGGACCGCATCCGCGACCTGGCAACCACTGAGCTGGGGCTGCGCACCGCCCACTTTGCCTACGCCAGCAACGCCAGTGATCTGGCAAGCGCCGCTGCCGGCCTGGGCTGGCCGGTGGTGGTCAAACCGGTGATGAGCTCCTCGGGCAAGGGCCAAAGCGTGGTGCGGGGCCCCGAAGAGATTGACGCCGCCTGGGAAGCGGCAATGGCGGGTGCCCGAGGTGCCGGGGAGCTGGTGATCGTGGAGGAGTTCCTGCACTTCGAGCTCGAAATCACCCTGCTCACCGTGAAGCAATGGCAAGGGCCAACGCTCTTCTGCCCGCCGATCGGCCACATCCAGGAGCGGGGCGACTACCAGTGCAGCTGGCAGCCAGCCCAGATGCCAGCCGCCGCTCTAGAGGCAGCCCAGGTCATGGCCCGCAGCGTCACCGACAACCTGGGCGGCGCCGGCCTGTTTGGCGTTGAATTTTTCCTGTGCAAAAAGCCTGGCAGCAGCTCCGGTCAACCAGGTGAGCTTGAGGTGATTTTCTCCGAGCTCTCACCGCGCCCCCACGACACCGGCCTGGTGACGCTGGTTGGCCAGAACCTGAGCGAATTCGAACTCCACCTGCGGGCGGTGCTGGGCCTGCCGATCCCATTGATCCAAAGCCTGGGAGCCGCTGCCAGCCGGGTAATTCTGGCCAACAGCGACGGAGCCGAGGTCTCTTACGGCGGCGTAGCGCAGGCCCTCAGCGAAGCCGATACGGAGGTGCTGCTTTTCGGCAAGCAACACGCCCGGCCCCAGCGGCGCATGGGGGTAGCCCTGGCCCGCGGCAGTAGTGAGGCGGAAGCACGCCGCAAGGCAGACATGGCCGCAGCCCACATCCAGGTGCGGGCCTCCAGCTGAACAAGCGGCGCTCACCCCCTGGTGCAGCAGGGATCCGGCCCTTAAGGTGCGCTGAGTAGGAGCCGATATGAGCCAGGCCCAGCCCCGCCCGCGTCGCAGCCGACGCGAAAGCAGCCGCGGGGCTGTGGTCACCGACCTGCGCAACCGTCGCGAGCTGCGTCAAACAGCACCGAGCAATAGCGCCAAAGCGAAAACTGCCGCAAATCCTCGTCAACGCAAACCGCCAGTTCTGGCCTTCTTACTGGGTATCGGCCTGGGCTATGGACTTGCTGGGCCCCTGCCGCAAATGGCCTCAGGGGTTTGGGCAGCCATGTTGCACGGACCCAGCCAGCTCACCAGCCTGATCAATCCATTCGGGGGCGGCAACCGGCGCGTTCTTGTGATTGGCACAGACAAGGTGGGCGAAAACACCGATGTGATGTTCACGGTGCAGCTCAAAGACGGTGTCACCCAGCTCACCCAGGTGCCGCGCGACACCTTCGTGGAATCGGCCGAATTCGGCGTTGTAAAAGCCAATGCCCTCTATGCATTTGGCGGCATGGGTGCCCTGAAACAGGAGCTCACCAGCCTGCTGAATGCTCCAGTGGATCGCTATGTGCGGGTGAACATGCGCGCTGTGGAGCACCTAGCCGATGCCATTGGCGGCGTGAAAGTTGATGTGCCTAAGCGGATGTACTACGTAGATAATGCCCAGAACCTATACATCGACCTCTATCCAGGATTGCAGGTGCTGAAAGGTGAGCAACTGGAGGGCTTCCTGCGCTTCCGCCATGACGAAATGGGCGATCTAGGCCGGATGGAGCGCCAAAAACTAGTGCTGGCAAAGGTTTTTTCCAAACTAGCCCAGCCCTCCACCCTGGCCCAGCTACCAGAACTGCTGAGAGTGGCCGGCGAAGACATCAAAACCGATCTTTCGCCAGTGGAGATGGGCCAACTGATCTCGGCGATGGCCAGCACCAGGCTCAGTACCCAGCAGCTTCCAGGCCGCCTGTTCTGGCATAACGACCTCAGTTACTGGATGCCCAACGGCAATAGCCACTACGCCGGGGTTGGCAGCGACCAAAGCAGCCCATAGGTTGGTATTGGACTTGGGCTGGGCATGGCCATCGCAATCACGCTAAATCGTTTGCTATGCCTCGGCACTGGACTGCTACTAATTGCTGGCAGCTATGGCTGCGACGAGCTATCCCGCTCCCAGCGCAAGGATGACCCCACGTCATCGCTAAACACAAAGACATCCAAATGGCGTGGCAACTCCTCCGATGGTTCTTACAGCAGGGTTGACCAAGTAAGCACGGGCAAAAATAGCTTCGCCTTCACCGAAGCCTGGTATAAAAAAGGCCCCAAACCTATCAAAACATCAGGCTCTGGCCGCTTCGAAGCATCGAAAAGCACCAACATCTACACATACAGCACGCCACCGGGAGTGGTAGTAGTGCGCACCAAAGAAAGCGCCGACGAGACATCCATGGTAGACACGGTAGTAAACACCACTATTCCCTTATTCAAGGTAGGAGAGCAGATCACATATACGGTGCGGAAATAGACCGGCCATCCAGCGGCCCCAACACACAATGGAGCCCGATGGAATGGTGGTGTTGTTCAAATCAACAAATAGACAACGCTCTTCAACCGATAGTTGAATAGTCCAAAGCCAACGTATCGAGCCAACTGCTGATGCGTAAACCAAAGGGTGATCCATACCCTGCACAAGAAGCCGCTAACTCAAGCCCGGACCACCTCAGGGGCAGGGCCGTTGTCAACATCTGCCTGGCCTAACTCACCCCTGGAAAACAAAACCCTCAGCGAATATCAGAGCGAGAAAAAGAAAAAGGGAGCTTCTCGATGCTCCCCATACGTTGATTTGCCCTGATTCAGGGTGGAGTTACCCCAGAGAACAAACTATTGAGAAAGAAAATTAAAGGCTTCAGCAGCCCGCTCATCCGGTTTACCGGAGAAACCACCAGGTTCAGGCACATGAGCCATCAGCACGTCGGCAACGAAGCGATCCGATGACTCCTTGGAGTCCCAGATTGCCACAATCAACACACCACCATCAACGGCTCCAGCTGCGTGATGGAGCTGTCCCTTTGGCAAACCACCCTTTGGATGAACAGCTGCGACTTCATCCCGATACTGCTCTTCCGTCGCACCTGGCCAGAAATGAGTAAGGATGTAAGTCATTTATCACTTTTATGTTTAGACAAATAAACCGTACATCAAAGCAAAGGCAACTGAGAGTTTCGCAACAGAGGTTATCTGTATCTCCAGTCATGAAAACCCCTCAAACCACCACCACTTCAGGCGGATGCTGCTCCAGCACCTGCTTGAGATACCTGCCCGTGTGACTGGTGGGATGCACTGCAACCTCCTCTGGAGTGCCACACGCCACGATCTCCCCTCCCTTGTCTCCCCCTTCTGGGCCGAGATCCACGATCCAATCAGCACAGCGGATCACATCGAGGTTGTGCTCGATCACCAGGATCGAGTTGCCCTTATCCACAAGGCGCTGCATCACATCCATCAACTTGTGCACATCAAAGAAGCTGAGTCCGGTGGTGGGTTCGTCGATCAAATAGAGCGTTTTTCCGGTGGCCCGTTTAGAGAGCTCGGTGGCCAGCTTCACCCGCTGGGCCTCACCGCCTGAGAGGGTGGGCGCCGGCTGGCCGAGCTTCACGTAGCCCAGGCCCACATCCACCAAGGTGCGCAACCGATCGGCAGCCTGCGGGATAGCTGAAAACACATCGGCGGCCTGCTCCACCGTCATTTCCAGCACATCAGCAATCGTGTGACCCTTGTAGGTCACCTGCAAGGTTTCGCGGTTGTAGCGGGCACCCTTACATACATCGCACTGCACATATACATCCGGCAGGAAGTTCATCTCAATCACATTGACGCCCTGGCCACTGCAGGCCTCACAGCGGCCACCCTTCACATTGAAACTGAACTGACCCACCTGATAGCCGCGAGCCTTGGCCTCCACCGTGGCCGCAAACACCTGACGAATCGGGTCAAAAGCGCCCGTATAGGTGGCGGGATTGGAGCGGGGCGTACGACCAATCGGCGATTGGTCAATCACGATCACCTTGTCGATCGCCTTGATACCGCGCAGCTCACCTAAGCCTGGTGGAAATGGCACCTTCAGGCCCAGCTGGTGCTCCAGGGCCGGATGCAGCAGCTCATTCACCAGGGTGCTCTTGCCACTGCCACTCACCCCGGTGACGCACACCAGCCGCCCCAGTGGAATCTCCACATCGAAGCCGGCCAGGTTGTTGCGCTCGCAGTCCACCATCGTGAGCCGGCGGCTACCGGTACTGCGCCGCTCAGCTGGAGTTGGAATCGAGAGGCGGCCACTGAGGTATGCGCCGGTAAGGGAATCCTCTGCGGCCAGCAAATCCTCAAAGCTGCCCTCCGCCACAATGTGGCCGCCGTGCACCCCCGCCCCTGGGCCGATATCCACCACGTAGTCGGCAGCACGAATCGTGTCTTCGTCGTGCTCCACCACGATCAAGGTGTTGCCTAGATCCCGCAACTTCAGCAGGGTATTAAGCAGCCGGTCGTTGTCACGCTGGTGCAAACCAATGCTCGGCTCATCCAGCACGTAGAGCACTCCGGTGAGGCCCGCGCCGATCTGGGTCGCCAACCGAATCCGCTGGGCTTCGCCACCGCTGAGGGTCATGGCGGGCCGATCCAGGCTCAGATAATCGAGCCCCACATCCAGCAGAAACTTCAGGCGCAGCCTGATCTCCCGCAACACCAGATCACCGATCTGGATCTGGCGTGGACTGAGCAAAGGATCAGCACCCTCGCTCTCGCCCACCCCCATCAGCGACTCAATCCGGCGCAGGGTTTCGCCCACGCTCACCGCCGTGAGTTCGTGGATGGCATAGGGGCCCACCCGCACCGCCAGCGCTTCCGGCCGTAATCTCAGGCCGTGGCAGGTGGCGCAGGGCACCAGCTCGAGAAACTTCTCCAGCTTTTGGCGCACAGATTCGCCGCTGGCGTCGCGCAACTGGCGCTCCAGGATTGGCAAGATGCCTTCAAACGGACGTTCGTAGCCGGCGCTCTTGCGATAGCGGCTGTCGGCCTGAATGCTGATCGGCTCCTGGCTGCCATGCAGCAGCACCTCCTGCTGCTCAGCGCTGAGCTGATTCCAAGGCGTCTTGATCTCAAACTTGTAGGCCTCCCCAACCGAATAAAGCAGGGAGAAGTAATAGGAATTGTCCTTATCGGCCCAAGGCGCAATCGCCGCATAAACGGGCAGGGAGGGATCGGGCAACACCCGCTCGGCGGTGAACTTGCGCAGGTGGCCGATGCCGTGGCAGTCGGGGCAGGCGCCGTAGGGGCTGTTGAAGGAGAACAGCCGAGGCGACAGCTCCTCCATCACGGCGCCGTGCACCGGGCAGGCGAAATTTTCCGAATAGAGCCGCTCCCGCTCCACCCCATCGGGCAGCTCCTCATCGGCCTTGGGCACCACCTCCACCAACGCCAGGCCATCACCTCTTTTAAGAGCAGTGCGCAGCGAATCGGTGAGCCGTTCCTGCACCCCTTCCCTCGCCACCAGCCGGTCCACCACCACCTCAATGTTGTGGGCGTGGTTTTTATCTAGCTCGATGTTGTCGGCGAGCTCGCGCACTTCGCCATTGATGCGCACCCGCGCAAAGCCCTCGGCCACCAAACCGCCCAGCAGCTTGACGTGGCTACCTTTCTTGCCGCGCACCACCGGCGCCAATAGTTGGTAGCGGGTGCCCTCGGGCAAAGCCAGGATCTGGTCCACCATCTCGTCGATGGTCTGGGGCCGAATCGAGCGATCGCACTGGGGACAATGGGGTTCCCCAGCCCGGCCGAATAGCAGGCGCAAATAATCCTGGATCTCCGTCACCGTGCCAACGGTGGAGCGGGGATTGTGGCTGGTGGATTTCTGGTCGATCGAGATGGCCGGTGAGAGCCCCTCGATCGCATCCACATCGGGCTTATCCACCTGGCCCAGAAACTGGCGCGCATAGGCCGACAGGCTCTCGACGTAGCGGCGCTGGCCCTCGGCAAAGATCGTGTCAAAAGCCAGCGAGCTCTTACCGCTGCCGCTCACACCGGTGAACACCACCAGGCGATTGCGCGGGATGGTGAGGTCTACGTTTTTGAGATTGTGCTGACGGGCGCCCCGCACCCGGATCACATCCTCAAAAGAGCCGCCGCTGAGCACACGGCTCGGGTCAAGGACCTTTTCGTGAACGGTCTGGGCGAGGGTTCTGCTAGCGGCTGCACCGTTGGTGGCAGAGCTAGAGGCAGCAGAGCTCTTGGCGCGGGGCATCCAGACGGCTCATGAACGAGCAAGTCTACGGATGCTCCCCTTGCCCTGGGCACATACCAGTGCTGTAGGGGTTCTAGTGACCGTGTTGATCGAGCAGGCTGGCCGCATAGCTGCGGGCCTCGCCGGAATCGCCACCCGCCAGTTCGGCCAGCTCCGCCTGACGGTCCTGGGTGTCCCGCAGCTGGGACACCCGCGTATGGGTAACACCCTCCAACACCTGCTTGGAGACACGGAAGTGGTGGTCTGCCGCCGCGGCCACCAGGGGTTGGTGGGTGACGCAAAACACCTGGCGCTGCTTAGCCAGGCGGGCCAGCAGCTCGGCCATGGCGCCGCTCACCCGACCACTCACGCCCGTGTCGATCTCATCGAAAAGCAGGGTGACGTGCTGGTCTGCCGCAGCCAGGCAGGTTTTCAGAGCCAGCAGAAAGCGCGACATCTCACCGCCTGAAGCCACCTCAGCCAGGGGCGCCAGGGGCACACCCGGGTTGGCGGAAAACTGAAACTGCACCGCATCGGCTCCCTCCTCCCCCGCTGACGCGGGTGCAATCGCCACCGCGAAGCGCACATTGGCCAATCCCATCGGCCGCAGCGCCTGCATCAGTTGCTGCTCCAGGGCAGTCGCGGCCTGACGGCGGGCGGCGCTGAGCGAGGCATTGGCCTGATCGCGAAGCTGGCGGGCTCGCTGCTCCGCCAGCTCCAGGGCCTCCAGGGAAACTTCGCCACCGCCGGGGGCCAGTTGCTGCCGCAGGCGATCGCGCAGGGCGATCAAGCCAGCCAAATCCTGGCCATGGCGCCGCTCCAGAGCCTTGAGCTGGGCCATCCGCTCCTGGAGCTCCGCCAAGCTTTCTGGGTCACTATCAAGACCAGATCCGTAGCGATCCAGATCGCGGGCTAGATCCTGCAAAGCCGCCAAACCATCGCTGCAGCAACTGCGCAGCTCACTGACGCCGCCATCTAAGGCCTCCATCTGCAGCAGCTCCTGTTCGCAGGCGGCCAGGTGATCGAGCACCGATGGCGCCTGCTCTGCACCCTCCAGCAAGCGGCCCAGCAAAACCATCACCCCCTCCTGCAGCCGCACCCCATGGGCGAGGCGGTTTTCCTCGTTTTGGAGCTGCTGACGCTCCTGCGGATCTTGCAGCTGGGCCGCCTCCAGGTCGGCCAGCAGTTGCTCCTGGGCAGCGCGCTGCTGCTGTAGCTGGTCCCAGTCGCTACGGGCCTGCTCCAGCGCCGCCGCCGCCTGTTTCCAGTGGCGCCAGGCCGCCGCCACCGGCGCCAGCAAAAGCGGAAGGCCTTCGCCACCAAAGCGATCAAGCCAGCGGCGCTGCTGACCGGGCCGCGCCAGCTGCTGGGTTTGGCCCTGAACGGTGAGATCGAGCAGCAGGGGGCGCAGCTCCTGGATCTGGGCCCGGCTCACCACCACGCCATTAAGCCGATTGCGGCTGCTGAGGCGCTCTTCTGTGAGGCGCCACTCACGCGAAAGCAGCAGTTCGCCCTCCTCAACCTCCAGCTCCTGCTGCTGCAACCAGGCCTGCAAAGGGGGCGAAAGGCTGAAGCTGGCCTCGATCGTGCCGCGCTCAGCGCCGCGCCGCAGCAACCGGGCGCCGGCGCTGCCCTGGGCCCCACCCAAAAGGGCATCGAGGGCATCAAGCAGGATCGATTTACCTGCTCCCGTCTCACCGGTCAGCACCGTGAAGCCCTCGCTGAAGCTGAGCTCCAGCCGCTCGATCAGGGCGATGTTGCTGAGGCGCAGTCCCGTGAGCACGTCGGTCTCCGCTAACCGGACTGGGGTACCGGCCAGACCGTAGCGGCAGTGGGATTCGTTTAGAAGGGGGTTGGTGCGCCTTAGCGGTGCTTAGCCCGCCCAACTCCCATGGATCCCGACAACAACCAAGCCGAGTTGGGTGACTTTCTAGAGGCCGCTGGCCTGCTGAGCTACGACCCGGCCGCCATCACCCGGATTTACACCGGCCACCCGCAACGGCTATTCCGGCGCCTGTGGCAAACCCTGGTACCAATCGGGCTTTACCTACTTGGGGTGGGTTTTGACTGGCTCACCGGGCGCCTCAAAACTACGGAGGTAGCCAGGTCCCGCGCCAAGGAGGCAGCGGATCTAGTGGCTTCGCTCGGCCCCGCTTTCATCAAGGCCGGCCAGGCCCTATCCACCCGGCCCGACATCGTGCCGCCACTGCTGCTGGAGGAACTTGCCCAGCTGCAAGACCAGCTGCCGGGCTTCGACTCAGCCCTAGCGATGGCCTGCATCGAAGAGGACCTAGGCGCTGCCGTACTCGATATCTACGAGCAACTAGACGCCGAGCCGATCTCGGCCGCTTCGCTGGGCCAGGTGCACAAGGGCGTGCTCAAGGGGGGTCAGGCGGTGGCAGTAAAGGTGCAGCGCCCGGGCCTGCGGGAGCAGATCACGCTCGACCTCTACATCGTGCGCAACATCGCTTCCTGGCTGAACCAAAACGTCGGCCTAATCCGCTCCGACCTGGTGGCCCTGATCGATGAACTGGGCAAGCGGGTGTTTGAGGAGATGGACTACTTCAACGAAGCCGCCAACGCCGAGCGCTTCGCCGAATTACACGCCCACAATCCCCGGATCACCGTTCCCCGCATCTACCACCAGGCCACCAGCCGCCGGGTGCTCACCATGGAATGGATGGAGGGGGTGAAACTCACCAA
This sequence comes from Cyanobium sp. BA5m-21, assembly GCF_024346235.1. Taxonomy (NCBI): domain Bacteria; kingdom Bacillati; phylum Cyanobacteriota; class Cyanophyceae; order Synechococcales; family Prochlorococcaceae; genus Cyanobium; species Cyanobium sp. BA5m-21. The sequence continues at coordinate 65,630 of NZ_JAGQCO010000003.1, read as the reverse complement.
TCTCGAAGCGGTGCGCGGCATCGGCGTAGACCCCGACGACATGGTGAACGTCGGTGTTAACTGCAGCCTGCAGCAATTACTAGAGCACGGCTTTTTCCACGCCGACCCCCACCCCGGCAACCTGTTGGCGATGGCAGATGGCCGGCTGGCCTACCTCGACTTCGGCATGATGAGCGAAGTGAGCCGCGAATCGCGCACCGGCCTGATTCAGGCGGTTGTGCATCTGGTAAATCGCAGTTTCGGCAAGCTAAGTAAGGATTTCGTCAGCCTGGGCTTCCTGGCCGAAGACGTAAATCTCGAGCCGATAGTGCCAGCTTTTGAAAAGGTGTTCGGTCAAGCGATCGAGCAGGGAGTCAGCCGCATGGATTTCAAAGCGGTCACAGATGACCTTTCCGGCGTGATGTATCGCTTCCCCTTCCAGGTGCCGCCCTACTACGCCCTAATCATCCGCTCGCTGGTGACCCTGGAGGGAATCGCCCTCAGCGTTGATCCCGAGTTCAAGATCCTTGGCGCCGCCTACCCCTACTTCGCCCGGCGGCTGATGGAAGACCCCGATCCCACCCTGCGCCAGAGCCTCAAGGAGATGCTCTTCGACGGCGACATCTTCCGCTGGCAACGGCTCGACAACCTGATCGCTAGCGCCTCCCAAGGAGCCCAGCTCGATCTCGAAGGGCTGCTCGATCAGGTACTGAGCTTTCTTTTCTCAGCCAACGGCGGGCTGCTACGCCAACAGCTGGTAGACGCCATGGTGGGCCGCATGGATGCCATGGCCTGGCAAACCACCCTGCGCATCGGCAAGCGCCTGCCAGAGCGGTTCCAACCTCCAGGTTTGCGCCGTCACCGGCTAAGCGAGGCGGCTGAACCGCTGCTCGACCTCGAGCCAGTGCGCCAGTTAATGGGCATACTCAAAGCCCTGCCCGGCTTCGAACCCCAGATGCTGCTGCGCCGCCTGCCACGCCTTGTGGGAGAACCTGAACTACGCCAGATGGGAGTTCAACTAGCCAAGGGCCTGGCCGAGCGCAGCATGGTTCGCCTGGTGCGAGATGTGCTCGTCGCCGCCTGAATTTGAAAGCAATCGCCGTAGGCTTATCGCCATGCAAATAGCGTCGTTAGGCCGTAAGCGTCAGGCCCTTGTTGCCATCGCCCTGGGCCTGAGCCTGGTCGTTCCCTGGCCTGCGGTCAGCCTGCAGCCAGCTAGTGCTGCTGAAAACCTGGTGTTTGTGAGCGGTGCCTTTCGCCGCTCCATCGCCGTTGCAGACCTGGAGCATCTGGCTAAGACCGGCCAAGCCCGAGGCCTGCTAGCCGATGTTTTGAGCTTCAGCCGCCAAAATCCCCAGGAAATCGCCAAGCTGCTGAATCAGTCGGTGAGCCTGCCTGTAAGCCTGGTGAGCAGGCTGCTCAACACCCGAATCGGCGAGGCAATCCTGCAGCGCCTGTCTGTAATCGTGTTTCCGCTCAAGGCATCCCAGGCCGGGATTCCAGCCATGCGCTCCGCCATGGTGCTGGGGGTCGTTGAAGGCAACGGTTCGATATCTGCAATTTCTTTCTTGCGCGCTTATCCCGCCCAGCAGATGGAAGTGAGCATCCCCGCCTTGATGAACCTGATCAGCAAAACCAGCTCGATCACCGAGCTGGTGCGCTTCTTCTCCGAATCACCGCTGGATGGGTTGCGCGGCGACGCGCCAGCTGCTGCGCCGTAGATTCACTGAAGTCACTGTCCAAATTGTGTCCTTGCTCCGTTCTCTGCAGCGTTTGAGCAAGGTCCCCTTTGCTGCCCGTCCCACCATGCAGGACTGGCCTGGACTGATCGAGGCCTATCGCCGCTGGCTGCCAGTTTCAGAGCGCACACCCGTAATCACCCTGCGGGAGGGCTCCACACCCCTGATTCCAGCCCCCGTGATCGCCGAACGAATCGGCCGCGGCGTCAAGGTCTATCTGAAATACGACGGCCTCAACCCCACCGGCTCCTTTAAAGACCGGGGCATGACCATGGCGATTTCCAAAGCCAAGGAAGCCGGTTCTGAAGCAGTGATCTGCGCCAGCACAGGCAACACCTCGGCCGCGGCGGCCGCCTACGCCAGCCGCGGCGGCATGCGGGCCTTCGTGCTGATCCCAGATGGCTATGTAGCCCAGGGAAAACTGGCCCAAGCCCTGCTCTACGGCGCCGAGGTGATCGCCATCCAGGGCAACTTCGACAAAGCCCTGGCGATCGTGCAGGAAGTTGCCAACAAATACCCGGTCACCCTGGTGAATTCGGTGAACCCCTACCGATTGCAGGGGCAAAAAACCGCCGCCTTCGAGGTGGTGGATGCCCTTGGTGAAGCGCCGGACTGGCTATGCATCCCGGTTGGCAACGCCGGCAACATCAGCGCCTACTGGATGGGATTCAACGAGTACCTAAAAGAGGGCCATTGCCGCAAGCTGCCCCGAATGATGGGCTTTCAAGCGGCGGGTTCTGCTCCTTTGGTCCTGGGCCACACGGTTGAGCAGCCAGACACCATCGCCACAGCGATCCGCATCGGCAACCCGGTGAATCGCGAAAAAGCCCTAAACGTGCGCAGCGAAAGCGGTGGCAACTTCATGGCCGTCACCGACGCTGAAATCATTGATGCCTACAAGCTGCTGGGCAGCGGCGAAGGCGTGTTCTGCGAGCCAGCTAGTGCCGCCTCGGTCGCAGGCCTGCTCAAGCACCACCAGGACGTGCCCCAGGGAGCCACGGTGGTTTGTGTGCTCACCGGCAACGGCCTCAAGGATCCAACTACCGCCATCGAAAACAATGACGCCCGCTTCCATACCGGTCTGGAGGCGGACACCGCCAAGGTGGCCGAAGTGATGGGTTTTTAAACAAACCCAGACCTGACCAAAACCTTCAACCAATCAGCAAAGCGTCTGCTGAACAGCTGGGGAAAAGGCCCTGGAAACCGCGGAGAAGCTCTCGCCTTGGCCAAGCTCCTCAATCCCAATGTTTTCCACACCTGCTGGAAACGGCGGAAAAGCTGATTTTTACCCCAGCTAGCCCAGGCCAAACCCCAGGGCTGATCCAGATCAAACCCAGCTGCAGCGGAGAGTTTTTCGGTTTTCCCCGGTTTCCTCAACCCCTACTAATACGATTTTAATTTCTTTCTTGAACTTGATCAATCAAACCCTTAGAAGAGCGCAGCAAGACGGATCACCGGCGTTGCGGAATCAGCCGCCCTGTGGAAGCGTGGGGTCACCCTTGATCAAGCCGTCAGGCTCCCCAGCACAAACGCCATGAAGCTGGTCTGCTCCCAGTCTGAACTCAGCTCCAGCCTGCAGCTGGTCAGCCGGGCCGTGGCCAGTCGCCCCACCCATCCGGTGCTGGCAAACGTGCTGCTCACCGCTGATGCGGGCACGGGTCGACTCAGCCTCACCGGTTTTGACCTCAGCCTGGGTATCCAGACGAGCATCAGCGCCAGCGTTGAAACCAGCGGCGCCATCACCCTGCCCGCCCGGTTGTTTGGCGAAATTGTTTCGCGCCTCTCGAGTGATAGCCCGATCACGCTGAATTGCGCTGAAGGTTCCGAGCAGGTGGAGCTCACCAGCCTTTCGGGCAGCTACCAGATGCGGGGCATGCCTGCCGATGATTTTCCTGACCTGCCCCTAGTGCAGAGCGGTACGCCGATTCGTCTGGAAGCAGAAGCCCTGGTTAAGGGTCTGCGCGCCACCCTTTTTGCCAGCAGTGGCGACGAAGCCAAGCAACTGCTCACTGGTGTGCACCTGGGCCTTGATCCGGCCGGGCTGGAATGTGCGGCAACCGATGGCCATCGCCTGGCAGTGCTCAGGCTTGCCCATGCGACCGCCTCTGCGCAAAACGAAGCCGAGGAGCCTTTTGCCGTCACCGTGCCAGCTCGCTCGTTGCGGGAGCTGGAGCGTCTGCTCTCAGGACGTCAATCTGAAGAGCCCTTGAGCCTGTTCTGTGATCGCGGCCAGGTGGTGTTCCTTTGGGCCGACCAGGTGCTCACCAGCCGCAGCCTTGATGGCACCTACCCCAACTACCGCCAGCTGATTCCAGAGAGCTTCACTCGCACGATCAATCTCGAGCGCCGCGCTCTGGTGTCGGCTCTTGAGCGAGTCGCTGTGCTTGCTGACCAGCACAACAATGTCGTCAAGCTCAGTGCCGAGCCCGCCACCGGTCAAATATTGATTCAGGCCGATGCCCAGGACGTGGGCAGTGGTTCTGAAGGACTCGCTGCCACCATCGAGGGTGAAGCGATTCAGATTGCCTTCAACGTGCGCTACTTGCTCGATGGTCTCAAGGCCATGGCCTGTGATCGGGTGCTGCTGCAGTGCAACGCCCCCACCACGCCGGTGATTTTGACTCCTGCGGAAGGGGATCAATTCACCTACTTGGTGATGCCCGTTCAGATCCGCAGCTGACGTTGGCTCCCCTTCCGGAGCAGGTGCTGCTGAGTGAGTTACTGCGCCGGCATGTTCGCTGCGATCAGGGGCTCGATCACGGTGCGGGCGTGCAGGTGTGGATGCATCCCCCTGTGCATCGGGTGCTGGGTTGGGTTTCAAAACCGTCGGCTTTTGGCAATCGCCGGGAGGTGTGGCGTCTCAACCAGTTGCGAGGCATTTCTGAGCTGGAAGCACTTGTGCAGGGTGAACCAGCTGAAACAGAGCTTGGTGTGTTGGAGAAGCTGCCGACTTTGATCGATGCGGCTGTGCTGGATCGCCGCCAGCAACCGATCGGCACCTTGGCTGATGCCGCCATCGAGTTGCGTAGTGGCCGTATTCGCCATTATTTGGTGAGTCGCAGTGATCCACGCCTGCCGGGCAGTAGCCGTTGGCGATTGAGCTTGGATCGCCTGCTGGATCAGCAGCCCGGCCAGGTGCTCACCGCGCTGGAGAGCATCGACGACCTGCCCCTAGCCCGGGCAAGTGTGCGGCAAGAGTTTTTGCGTCGTTCAAGGCGGTGGCGCGATCAGGTGCAGGAGGCGGGCAACCGATTTGAGGAGAGGCTGGAGGGCTGGCTTGAGGAGCCGCCCTGGCAGGAGCCGGAGGGGTTAGATCAGCCCTACGAAACTGATGCCCCCCCTCGCCGCCGCCGTTCTGGACCGCCTGCTGATGATGAAGATCCCTGGATTTGAACCTCGCTTAGACCAGTTCCAGTTGCTGTGAGACCCGCTCGGCGAGACTGGAGTGATCTTGCCCAGCTGCACGTGGTTGCCGCCTCTTTCGAAGCACCGGCCTATTCGGTTCCCGATGCCCTCAAGAAGGAGAACCTCAGCCAGGCCGACTACGACGAGATCTGCTGTCGCCTCGGCCGCGCTCCCAACCGCGCTGAGTTGGGCATGTTTGGGGTGATGTGGTCGGAGCACTGCTGCTACCGCAACTCGCGGCCGCTGCTGCAGGGCTTCCCGACCACCGGCCCGCGCATCCTGGTGGGCCCTGGCGAGAATGCAGGCGTGGTGGATCTGGGTGAAGGCCAGCGCCTGGCCTTCAAGATCGAGAGCCACAACCACCCCTCGGCCGTGGAGCCGTTCCAGGGCGCGGCCACCGGCGTTGGCGGCATCCTGCGCGACATCTTCACCATGGGAGCCAGGCCGATAGCCCTGCTCAATGCCCTGCGCTTCGGTCCCTTGGAGGACGAGCGCAACGTGGGTCTGATGGAGGGCGTGGTGGCCGGCATCGCCCACTACGGCAACTGCGTGGGCGTGCCCACCGTGGGTGGGGAGGTGGCGTTTGACCCCAGCTACTCCGGCAACCCCTTGGTGAACGCCATGGCCCTGGGGCTGATGGAAACCGAGGAGATCGTCTGCTCCGGTGCTGAAGGAGTGGGTTACCCCGTGGTGTACGTGGGCAGTACCACCGGCCGCGACGGCATGGGCGGCGCCAGCTTTGCCTCCGCTGAGCTCACCGAGGCCTCCCTGGATGATCGCCCTGCCGTGCAGGTTGGCGATCCCTTCCTTGAGAAGGGACTGATCGAGGCCTGCTTGGAGGCATTCCAGAGCGGTGATGTGGTGGCGGCTCAAGATATGGGCGCCGCCGGCCTCACCTGCAGCTGCTCGGAGATGGCCGCTAAGGGGGGGCTGGGAATTGAGCTGGATCTCGACCGCGTGCCCGCCCGCGAGGCCGGCATGACCGCCTACGAGTTTTTGCTGAGCGAATCCCAGGAGCGGATGTTGTTTGTGGTCAAGCCCGGCACGGAGCAGGCGCTGATGGCGCGCTTTACGCGCTGGGGGCTGCAGGCAGCAGTGGTGGGCCGGGTGCTGGAAGACAACATCGTGCGGGTGCTGCAGCACGGCCAGGTGGCGGCCGAGGTTCCCGCCAGCGCCCTGGCGGACGACACGCCGATCAACCACCACACATTGCTGAGCGAACCGCCTGCTGAGATCCAGGCCCACTGGCGCTGGAGCGAGACCCAGTTACCAGCTGAGTTGCCTTTCAGCTGGGATGGGGCCCTGCTGGCCCTGCTTGATGACCCCACCATCGCCTCCAAGCGCTGGGTATACCGCCAGTACGATCACCAAGTGCAGGCCAACACCGTGGTGCCCCCCGGCGGCGCCGATGCGGCCGTGGTGCGGCTGCGGCCCCAGCAGGGCGAGGGCGCCATGGCGGCAGCCAGCCGTGGCGTGGCGGCGGTGGTGGACTGCCCTAACCGCTGGGTATCCCTCGATCCCGAGCGCGGCGCCATGGCGGCGGTGGCCGAGGCGGCCCGCAACCTCAGCTGTGTCGGCGCCGAGCCCCTGGCGGTGACGGACAACCTCAATTTCCCCTCGCCGGAAACCCCCACCGGCTACTGGCAGCTGGCGATGGCCTGCCGCGGCCTTTCGGCTGCTTGCAGCGCCCTGGATACCCCTGTCACCGGCGGCAACGTCTCCCTCTACAACGAGACCCGCCTGCCCGATGGCCGCATGCAGCCGATCCACCCCACCCCCGTGGTGGGCATGGTGGGCATGGTGCACAACCTTGAGCACGTGCGCGGCCAGGCCTGGCGCCAGGCCGGCGACGCCATCTGGCTGCTGGGGGTGCCGTTGGAAACAGGTGAGGCTCCCGCCGATCCCCGCTTGAGCCTGGCCGGCAGCAGCTATCTGGAGCGGCTGCATGGAGCCGTCACGGGGCGCCCGCCCGAGATTGATTTGGTTCTGGAGCGTTCGGTTCAGGGCTTCCTGCGCCAAGCGATTGCCCAGGGCTTGGTGGCTTCCGCCCACGACCTCAGCGATGGCGGCCTGGCGGTGGCTGCGGCCGAGTGCTGCATCGCCACCATTGCTTTAATACCTCTGGGGGCTGAGCTGGAGATCCCGGCCAGCAGCACCCGGCTGGATCGGCTGCTGTTTGCCGAGGGTGGTGCCCGCATCCTGGTGAGCGTGCCCGCCGATCAGGATGCCGCCTGGCAGCAGGCTCTGGCGTTGGCTGAAGTGCCGGCAGAGCGGCTTGGCGCGGTTACAGCTGCTGCCAGCCTGGTAATTCGCCAAGCAGGCCAACCTTTGCTTGAGCAGAGCCTGGCGGCATTGGAGGCCTGCTACGAGCAGGCCATCCCGAGGCGAATGGGCGATGGCGCTCGTGCAGAATGAAATTTCACCGTGATTGTTGATGGGCCTGTGCTGGTGATGCGTCCGGACAAGCCCGAGGAAGCCTGCGGCGTCTATGCCGTGCTGGCGCCGGGGCAACCGGTGGCCAACCTCACCTACTTCGGCCTATACGCCCTGCAGCATCGGGGCCAGGAATCGGCAGGTATCGCCGTGTTTGATGCAGAGCGCAAGGTGCGCCTGCACAAGGACATGGGCCTGGTGAGCCAGGTGTTTGATCAGGCCGTGCTGGAGCGCCTCACTGGCGATCTAGCCATCGGCCACAACCGCTATTCCACCACCGGCAGCAGCAAGGTTTGCAACGCCCAGCCGGTGGTGCTCAACACCCGCATTGGTCCTTTCGCCCTTGCCCATAACGGCAATTTGGTCAACGCAGCCGAGCTCCGCCACGACCTGGCGTCCATTGCCAGTGAGCTCACCTCCACCACCGATTCCGAACTGATCGCTTTTGCGATTCAGCAGGCCGTGAACCGCGGCCTGGATTGGGATGGGGCGATTAGGGCCGCTGCCGAGTGCTGCCGCGGTGCCTTCAGCCTGGTGATCGGCACCACTGATGGCCTTTTCGCCCTCCGGGATGGCCATGGCATTAGGCCTTTGGTGTTTGGTCATATCGGTGAAACGCAGCAAGCCCAGTGGGTGGTGAGCAGTGAGTCGTGCGGGCTAGACATCATTGGAGCCGCCTTTGATGGCGATGTGGAGCCCGGCGAAATCATCCATTTCCGTCCAGGCCAAGCCGAACCCAGCCGCAGCCGTTGGTGCGAGCAGCCCACCAAGCTGTGCGTCTTCGAGATGATCTATTTCGCCCGGCCAGATAGCCGCTTTTTTGGCGAATCCCTCTACAGCTACAGGGTGCGAATCGGCGAGGCCCTGGCCCGTGAAACACCGGTAGAAGCCGACATCGTCATCGGCGTTCCCGATTCCGGTATTCCGGCGGCGATTGGCTACTCCCAGCTCAGCGGTATCCCGTTTGCTGATGGCTTGATCAAGAACCGCTACGTGGGCCGCACCTTCATCCAGCCCACCCAGGCGATGCGGGAGGCCGGCATCAGAGTGAAGCTCAACCCCCTGCCAGATGTGCTCGCCGGCAAGCGCGTTGTGGTGATCGACGATTCAATAGTGCGGGGCACCACCAGTCGCAAGTTGGTGCAAGCCCTGCGGGATGCAGGGGCCACCGAGGTGCATATGCGGATTAGTTCGCCGCCAGTCACCCATCCCTGCTTTTACGGCATCGATACCGATACCCAGGACCAGTTGATTGCTGCGCGCCTCACCCTGGAAGAAATCGCCGCCCACCTTGGCGTCGATTCACTCGCTTACCTGAGCAAGCAGGGCATGGTGGATGCGGCCCATGCCAATTCCTCCCACTTCTGCACCGCCTGCTTTGACGGTGCCTATCCCATCGAAATGGACGAGCAGGTGAGCTCCAGCAAGCTGATGCTTGAGCCGGCTGGCATCGCTGCCAAGGTGCTGCAAGAGCTCTAAGGGCTGCTTGGTTCCCTTGGCAGTTAATTGATTGGCAGTTAGTTGATAAGAGGAATCAGTTCTTGAATTTGCTGTCCTTGGGGCAGCTTCAGGTTGATTCCAGTGCCGCTGGTGTCTTCGCCCTCCAGCTCGTTTAGGTCGATGCGGCAGCTCCAGCCCTTATCAGTCAGTAGTCCCAGCACGGCGCTTCCAACCGCAGTACCGGTTGGGCTTTGCAGGTCGACCAGGTAATCGCCCCGTTCTTGCAGCCGCAGGCCGATCTGACCCATGTCGCCCCGCTGACAGGGCCGCAGGCTGGACACCAGCAGCCGCTTCAGTTGCCCACTGGCGGTGGCCAGCACCACTGTGCTTTGGTTTGCGTCGTTGGTTTCCGCTTCCTTTGCAGGTAGGCAGGCGGCACCCACCAGCTGCTCACCCGGCAACAGGCGCATTAATAGGGGGCCTTGGGCAGCGCGCCCCATCAGGGGCAGCTGGGTTTCATCGAGGCTTAGCCGCAGCACGCGGCCCGTGCTGCTCGCCACCACCAGGGTGTCTCCTTCCTGGCCGGCCACCACCCGCTGCAGGGTCACGCCCTCCTTGAGCTTGAGCACGGTGGTGGCCCGGCCAGACAGTTCCTGAAACTCCTCAATCGGCAGCCGTTTGAAGCGCCCGTCGCTGCTTAGCAGTCCCAGGCTGCCTTGGCTGGGTAGGGGAAGCACCTGCACCACCGCTTCGCCTTCAATGCTGTCGGGGAGGAAGCGCTCCAGCTTCCCCGGTTGCTGACCGGCGAATTCCCAGCGCAGTAAGGCCACCCGGCCACTACCCGTGAAGGCCAGCAGCAGCGGTTGCTCGGCGATCGGCAGGATTAAGCGTGCTGGCGAGGGGTGCTCCCCTAGTTCTATTGCCTCATCAAGGTGCAGGCGCCCCAGCATCTGGGAGCTAATGATTTTCACGGCTCCATCGGCCTGGATCAGCAGCCGGCTTTCGGGGGCTAGGGCACCAAAGGCTTGCTGGCGCTGCAGTTCGGCGTTGGGGCGGATGGCTGCGGCTCGCTGGGCCACTAGGGCATCGCCGCCCTCCACCAGCCGGGTGCGCCGGGGCGTGGCAAAGCGCTTGCGCAGGGCTTTGAGTTCGGCCACCAGGGTGTCGAGCATCACGGTGCGGTCGTCGAGCAGGTGGCGCAGTCGCTCCCGCTCCACGGCCAGTTCGGCAGCTTCCTTGCGCAGGCTTTCCTGTTCAAGGCCCGTGAGGCGCCGCAGGGGCATCGACAACACCGCATCGGCCTGACGCTCGCTCAGGTCGAGTTGCACCTGTAGGGCCGCCCGGGCACTGGCGGCATCGGGCGCCGCGGTGATCAGGGCGATCACCTGCTGCAGGGCATGGAGCGCCTTTAGTAGGCCCTCCACCACCTCTAGGCGGTCTTCGCAGCGCTTGAGGGCGTGACGGGTGCGGCGGATCAGGGTCAGTTCCCGGTAGTCCAGGAATTCCTGCAGCAGGCGCCGCAGGTTCAGCTGCACCGGCTGGCCGTTTACCAGGGCCAGCATGATGGCGCCGAAGTTACTTTGCAGGGCGGTACGGCGCTGCAGGTCGGCCAGCACGGTTTCGGCGTTGGCGTCGCGGCGGAGTTCAATTACCACCCGCATGCCTTCACGGTCGCTTTCGTCGCGGATATCGGCGATGCCGCCGATCTTGCCGTCGTTTACCTGCTCAGCCAGTTTCTCGATCCAGCCGGCTTTACTGAGCTGGTATGGCAGCTCGGTGATCACCACGGCGCCGCGGCGATGGCGTCCCTTTCCGGGCTGTACCTCCTCGATGTGGGCGACTCCCCGCATCGGGATGCTGCCGCGGCCCACGAGGTAGGTATCGCGGACTCCTTGCCCCACCAGCACTTCGCCGCCGGTGGGAAAGTCCGGGCCGGGCACTAGCTCCAGCAGCTTTTCATCGCTTAGCTCCGGTTTGCGAACTAAGGCGATCAGGGCATCCACCACCTCGCCCAGGTTGTGGGGCGGGATGTTGGTGGCCATGCCCACGGCGATACCGGTGCAGCCATTTAGCAGCAGGAAGGGCAGCTGGGCTGGCAGCACCGTCGGCTCTTGCTGGGAGCCATCGAAGTTGGCCGCGAAGTCAACGGTGTCGGCGCCGATTTCATCCAGCAGCGCTTCGTTGGCGATCGGAGCCAGGCGGGTTTCGGTGTAGCGCATCGCCGCCGGGGGGTCGTCGTCGACGGAGCCGAAGTTGCCGTGGCCATCCAGCAGGGGATGGCGGCTGGCGAAGGTTTGCACCTGGCGCACCAGGGCGTCGTAGACGGCCTGATCACCATGGGGGTGGTACTTGCCGAGTACGTCGCCGACGACCCGGGCGCATTTCCGGTAGGGGCGATCCGGGGTGAGCCCCAGCTCGTGCATCGCAAACAGGATGCGGCGCTGCACTGGCTTGAGGCCGTCGCGTGCGTCCGGCAGGGCCCTGCCAACGATCACGCTCATGGCGTATTCGAGGTAGGACCGCTGCATCTCCAGGTGCAGCGCAATCGGTTCGATGCGGGCGTCGTTGCCCGGTCCGATGGATTCGCCTGATCGCTCCTCGGCCATCCGGTGTTGGGGTCTGGGGCAGCAAGCTGGGGCTCAGCCTACAGATGATGTCCAGGCCTCCCCATCTACTCCTCGTCGCTGCTTTCGCCCTCCGGGCTGGCATTGGCAAGGGCCCGATCCACCACGGGTTTGAGTTCGGCCAGCTTGAAGAGTTCGGCGGTGCTGCTGCGTAGCTTCGGTCCCCAGAGCTGGTCCTTCTGGTGGCTGTCGAGCACGTAGTTGGGTTCGGTGTCGAGGGCCTTGCCAACCAATTCGACAGCTTCGCTGCGATTTTCCGGACCGATGGCAAACAGACTGGCAGCCAGGGCCAGGGTTGGTTCAGCCGCATCTGGCTTGATCTTCAACACCTCGCGCCAGCGGCTGATAGCCGCCTTTTTATTGCCCTGCTCGAACAACACCAGCCCCTGGTTGTTGAGGGCTTCCCAGAAGCCTTTGCGCAGGGAAGAGGCCCGCTCAAAGGCAGCCAAGGCTTGGCCGCTCTGGCCTAGCAGGATGCGGGCGTTGCCCAGGTCGAAATAGGCGCCGGCGTTGCGCTTATCCAGTTTCAGGCCTTGCTCCAACAGGCCGATGGCCTCACTGGGTTTGCCGGCCCGTAGGGCTAGGGAACCCTCGGCAAACCAGATTCCAGGGTTGCTTGGATCGAGTTTCTTGGCCTTGGCCAATGAGGTGCCGGCCTGTTCAAGCTGGTTGCTGCGCAGCTGGGCCTCAGCCAGCAACACCCAGCCGCGGGGATCTTCTGGTAGCAGCTGCACAGTCAGGGCAGCCAGCCTGGCGGCGTCCTTGGCTTGACCAAGTCGCAGCAGCCGGGCCGCCGCCTGGGCGATGCCCAGACCGGCAGCTTCGAGTTCCTGCCGTTGGGGCACGTACACGTAGGGCACCAACGCCCGGGCGGGCAGCCCCGCTGTCAGCAGCAGCCCGAGGGCAGCGGGCAGCAGGGCAGTTCTGAAATCAGGGCGCGACCAGCGCGGAGCCATTACGGGGAGACGGGTTTGGCCAGCCTAGGCAGTGCCGCTCCGGCTGGCCCGCAGGTTGCGCCGCCACATCCAGGGTTTGAGTCGGCGCAGGGCCGAGGCTCGCAGCTTGGTATCCCAGTCGGCGTCGCTCCACCCCAGGGCTTCCTCGGCCTGCAGGTTCAGCAGCCAGGGCCGGGGCTGTAGATCCGGATCTTCACTGCTTCGCAGCGGCTGTTGATTCCAGGGACACACGTCCTGGCAGATGTCGCAGCCGGCGACCCAGCCCTCCAATTTGCTGGTGATCGCTTGCGGCAGTTCGGGATCGCGGTTTTCGATGGTGTGAAAGGCCAGGCAGCGGCGGCTGTCCACCACGAAGGGCTCGGTGATGGCGCCGGTGGGACAGGCAGGCAGGCAGCGGCTGCAGCTGCCGCAAAGGGGTGTGGCGGCAGCATCGGCAGGCAGCTCCAAGGTGGTGAGCAGGTGGCCCAGCAGTAGCCAGGAGCCACGCTCGCGATTGATCAGGTTGCCGTTTTTGCCAATCCAGCCCAGGCCGGCCTGCTCGGCCCAGGCCTTATCCATCAGCGGTGCACTGTCGACGCAGGCCCGCCAGCCCACCCCAGGCACCTGCTGCTCCAACCAGCGACCCAGCTGGCGCAGGCGGCCATCGATCACCCGGTGGTAGTCCCGCCCCCAGCCGTAGCGGGCCACCTTGAGCGCCCCCGGTGCCCGATCGGCCTCCACGTAGTAGTTGAGGCCCACCGCCAGCAGGCTGCGCACCCCGGGCAGTAGCTGCTCCACCGCGCGCCGGCGCGGGTCGGCCATCCAAGCCATGTCGGCTTGATATCCCGCTGCAAGCCAGCGCTCCAGGGCCGCCGTGCGCAGCTCTAGGCGCTCTCCGGCTGGTACGGCGGCGAGGCCCACCGGGTCAAACCCAAGCTGCTGGGCTTGCTGTTTTAGACGGAGTGCAAGGTCGTGGTGGGCGTGCAGCGTCATCGCCCGTACAGTTGCGCCGTTGTCTAAATCTGCCGCGAGACCCTTCTGTGAGCACTGCTTCCTTCGGCCGCCTGGGCCACCTGTTGCGCTGGCTCGGTCTCACCCTGGTCGTGATCTTCGGGTTGCACCTTTTAGCCATGTTGGCCAGCTGGAACTGGGCTCTGGAGCCGTTCCGAGCCATGTTCGCCGATCGCCTAGTTGGCGAGGCGCCGATCGCCCTGGTGGGCCTGCTCCTGATGTTGCTCGGTAGTCGCCTCGACCATCCCGCCGCCGGGCGTACCCCGCTCCGCTGGAGCGTGGTGGTGCTCTCCGGCTTGCTGGCGTTGGCGATGGTGGTTGCTGTTCCTCTGTCGATCACTTCCACCCAGAACCTTGAGCAGCAGGCCATGCAGGCCGATGCCGCCCTCGCCCAGCAGACCAGCGAGCTAGAGCGCCAGAAGCAGCAGCTTCAAGATCCCGCCTTCATCGATCAGTTGGTTGCCCAGGGCGAGCAGAGCGGCCAGCTCCCTGCCACCGATAGTTCGGAGATTAAAAAGCAGAAGGCTCGCAGGGTCATCGACACTCAGATCAAACCCCAGCTTCAGCGTGCTGAGCAGCAACTTGGCCAGGCCCGTTTGGGTCGTGATCTGGCCATTCAGCAGCGTCGCTTCGTGGGCACCGGCACAGCGGTGGTGCTGGCTATCGGCTTCGTGCTTTTGGCCTTAGTGGCCCTGCTGTGAGGACGGCTGGCTAAGTTGAAAGCAGATTGCTGCAGGCCGGATCTCCGGATTGTCACTTGGTTCAATCCAGCCCCAGATCGGATCAGCCCCTAGGGGATCGGCTTCAATCCGATCTTAAGAACGATTTGATCGCTGGTTTGCTGGTGGTGATTCCACTGGCAACCACGATCTGGTTGGGCACCACGGTTAGCCGTTTCGTGCTGGCGTTTCTCACTTCTATCCCTAAGCAGTTCAATCCCTTCAATACCCTCAATCCGGTGTTGCAGGAGCTGATCAACCTGGGCGTTGGTCTACTGGTGCCCCTGCTCGGCATCCTGTTGATCGGCCTGATGGCCCGCAACATTGTTGGTCGCTGGCTGCTTGAGTTTGGCGAAGGGACTCTGCTGCGCATCCCCCTAGCTGGCTCGGTTTACAAAACCCTCAAGCAGCTGCTGGAAACTTTCCTCCAGGGCAACTCCAGCAAGTTTCGTCGGGTCGTGCTGGTGGAGTATCCCCGCGAGGGTCTCTACGCCCTGGGCTTTGTGACTGGCGCGATCGGCTCTGCCCTGCAGGCAGGCTTCACTGAGCCCATGCTGAGTGTGTTCATTCCCACTGCGCCGAATCCAACCACCGGCTGGTACACCGTTGTGCCAGAGGGTTCTGTTAAGGATATCGAGATCTCGGTGGAGGATGCTTTCCGCACGATCATTTCCGCCGGCATCGTCAACCCCGACGAGCGCTCCACCCCCAATCGCAGCTTCTCCAGCCTGCTGGCCCAGCTGCGCACCCCCCAACTTTCCTGAGGCAGAACCCACCTGATGCAGAGCCGCACCCTCTCCCGTGAACTGGCCCTGCTGATGCTTGGTCAGACCAGTGATCGCGGCTCGTCTGCCCCGGCCTTGCCAACTGGCATGGAGGGCCTGTTGCAGCAGGTGCTCGCCACCCTCAGCCAGGACGTGCGTGAGTCCCTGGATCGCTCCGCCGAAGACTTGCAGGCCGCCCAGCAGCAACTGCTTGATAGCGAGTTGCAGGAGCAGGGTGAGCAGCAGTTGCCCCGGGTGCGCCAGCACCTCAACGCCGGCCTGGTCGCGGCTGAACAGGCCCTTAACCGCCTTTCTGCAAGCCTGGAGTTGCCCCGGCTGCTGATGCTGGCCGACCAAGATGAGGTTCGCCTAGGCGCCATTGCCCGGGTCGAGGCCGTGCTGCGCGACCGTCAGGCGATTGATGAGCGACTGGATCGTGTGATGGAGGGATGGCGTCTTACTCGCCTGCCCCGCATCGATCGGGACATCCTGCGGCTGGCAGCCGTAGACCTCGAGAGCTTCCGCACCCCCCCTGCTGTGGCCTGTAACGAAGCCGTGGAGTTAGCCAATCGCTATAGCGATGAGCAGGGCCGCCGCATGATCAACGGGGTGCTGCGGCGCTTTACGGCAGCTCGTTCCGCGGCGGAGGCCTGAGCAAGCCATGGTTTACGACTGGTTTAATCGCACCGGCCCATCCCCAGCTGACCCATCAGCAACCCCGCCGCCAGCTTCTGAACAGGTTTCGGGTCAGGGTCCAGAACAGGCTCAAGAACAGCCTGTTGAGGTTTCCTCCGATCCCAACGCTGAGGCGCTCGAATGGGCCCGCCAGGCCTACGCCCGCCTCAAGGCTCAGCAGGAGGAGCAAAAGCGGCGGCAGCTTGAGCCCGAATCTGCCACTGAGCCCCCTCTTCCAGATTCTGTACAGCCTGTACTGATCAATACCCAGCAGCCCGAACAGGGTCTTGAGCAGGATCCTCAGCAGGTTGCCCAACCGGCCACTCCAGTGGCCGCGCCCCTTTCCCTGCTGGAGCAGGCAGCGGCCCAGCGGGCCGAACGTCAACAGGCGATCACGGCTCCAGGAGCTCCCGCCCTTGAAGCCCCTGCAGCGCCCGAACTAGCTGAGCCCAGCTTGGGCGCTTTCGACGCCACCTTCACCTGGTCGGCTGAGGTACTCGCGGCCCAGGGCAAGCGGGTTGATCAGGTTTCGCTTGAGGAGATCGACTGGCTCACTCGTTTGCGCCAGGGCCTCGAGAAAACCCGCCAGGGCTTGGTCACCCAGCTGCTCGACAACCTGGGTGATGACCCGCTTACGCCAGAGGTGGTTGATGGTCTGGAAACCACCCTGCTGCGGGCAGACGTTGGGGTGGAGGCCACCGACCGGGCCCTTGGTGCCCTGCGCCAGCGGCTCAACCAGGAGGTGGTGGATCCCGCCGAAGGCCTGCGCTTCCTTAAGGAGCAGCTGCGCGCCATTCTCGACCAACCGATCGAGGCCAGTGGCCAGCCCCTGCTAGCCCCCCGCCGCGAGCAACTCAACGTATGGCTGTTGGTGGGGGTAAACGGCGTGGGCAAGACGACCACGCTCGGCAAGCTGGCCAACTTGGCGGTGCGCAGCGGCTACAGCTGCTTGATCGCTGCTGCTGATACTTTCCGGGCCGCGGCGGTGCAGCAGGTGCAGGTGTGGGGTGAGCGCAGCAAGGTGCCGGTGATCTCCAATCCCAGCGCCAATGCGGATCCAGCGGCCGTCGTCTACGACGCCATCGGTGCTGCCCAGGCCAAGGGCACTGAGCTGGTGTTGGTGGACACGGCTGGCCGCCTGCAGACCAAGCACAACTTGATGGAGGAGCTCAGCAAGGTGCGCAGGATTGTCGACAAGCTGGCGCCGGAGGCGGTGGTGGAGTCGCTTTTGGTGCTGGATGCCAGCCAGGGTCAGAATGGCCTGCGTCAGGCCATGGCTTTTGCCAAGGCCGCCGGACTAACCGGCGTGGTGCTCACCAAGCTCGATGGCAGCGCCCGTGGTGGTGTGGCCCTGGCCGTCGCCTCTGAAGCCAGGCTGCCAATCCGTTTCATTGGCGCTGGTGAGGGTATTCGCGACTTGCGCCCCTTCAACAGCTTTGAGTTTGTTGAGGCCTTGCTGGCTCGCTGAGGTCCTGCTTGCCTTGGCCGGTAGGGCACTTGCCCGCTTCGCCGCTATCTTGCGAAACCGCTGCGGCCGCACCGTGCCCAATCGGTGAGCAACAAGCCGCCCCCCCATCCGGTTTCTCCCCAGGGTCCGGCCCTGTTGTCGGCTGCAGCCTCGCTGCGGCAACTGCTCGATAGCCTCAGCCGCGAGCAGCGGCGCAACCAGGAGCTGCTGGCTTCCTTGGCTTTTGCCCTGCGCAGTTTCACCAATCTGGGTCGCTTTCTGGAGCTGGTGCCGCTGGTGGCGGCCCGGCTGGTGGAAGCCGAGGGGGCAGTGCTGGTGGTATTCCACGAGGATGGCCGCCTCTGGCGCGAGTATCTGCAGGCCACGCCTGCCGAGCCCTGCGCCGAGCTGGTGCGCCAGCTGGCGGCGTTGGCGGATGGGGATTTGGCAGCTCTCAGCGGTGATGCGGCTGTGGCGGCCTTGCTTGATCAGCGGGTGGGCCGGTTGCTGGGCGAAGCCCAGGTGGTTGCCACATCGGTGGTTTCCCGCAGCCTCCAGCGAGGCCGCCTCTACATCTTCAGCAATCGGCAGGGCTTTGCCTGGAGCGAGGTGCATCGCCGCCACCTGCAGCTGGTGGCCGACCTTGCCGCCGTGGCTCTGGAAAACGAGGCCCTGCTCCAGACCATGCGGCGCCACGAGCGGCTCGATCGCCAGCTCAGCATCGGTGCTGAAATCCAGGCCCAGCTGCTGCCGGACCGCTGTCCGGTGATCGATGGCGTTGAGCTGGCCGCCCGCTGCCGCCCCGCCTTCCAGGTGGGTGGTGACTATTACGACTTCATCCCCACCCGCCCCCAGCTGCTGGGCCGCCGCCGCGAACAGGCCCGCTGGGCGCTGGTGATGGGCGATGTGATGGGCAAAGGCGTGCCGGCAAGCCTGCTGATGACCATGCTGCGCGGCATGTTGCGGGCCGAGGTGCTGAGCGGCCACTCCCCCGAGCGCATCCTTCACGACCTCAACCAGCTGGCCCAGGAAGACCTGGCCCAGTCGCACCGGTTTGTGACCCTCTTTTATTCCGATTACGACCCCCGCACCCACCTGCTGCGCTACGCCAATGCGGCCCACAATCCGCCGTTGATCTGGCGGCGCCAGCGCAACCAGGTGGAGCGCCTTGATGCCCCAGGTCTGCTGATTGGTTTGCAGAGCGAAGCCGATTACGGTCTTGAGCAGATCGTGCTGGATCCAGGCGATGTGCTGCTCTATTACACAGATGGGGTGACTGAGGCCACTGGCTTCAGCGGCGAGCGCTTCGACGAGGAGCGGTTGGTGCTTCAGCTGCAGGTGGCCTGCCGCTCCGGCATCGGCGCTCAGGGGATTCTCGACCAGCTGTTTGCCCGGCTCGATCGCTTCGTGGGGGCAGACCGGCAGCTCGACGATGACGCTTCGATGGTGGTGCTCAAGGTGAAGGAGGAGCTGATGCTGCCCTCCCTGCCAAGCTGATTACCTGCCTAGCGCCGCCCGCCGAGCCCCGAATGGCTGTTGATTCCACTGCGTCTACCTGGAGCCAGCGTTTCGAGCAGGGCCTGCATCCGGCGATCGAGCGCTTCAACGCTTCGATCGGTTTTGACATCACCCTGCTGCAGCAAGACCTGGACGGCTCCATCGCCCATGCCCGCATGTTGGGTAGTTGCGCTGTGATCAGCGAGAGCGAGGCGGCCCAGTTGATCGAGGGCCTGGAGAATGTGAGAGCTGAGGCAGCCAGGGGCGAGTTCAACCCCGGCCTGGAGGCTGAAGATGTGCACTTCGCCGTTGAGCGGCGTCTGATTGAGTTACTCGGCCCCCTGGGTAAGAAACTGCACACCGGCCGCAGTCGCAACGACCAGGTGGGCACCGACCTGCGTCTGTGGCTACGCGGCCAAATTGATGCCATTGACGGGGGCTTGTTGCGCTTTGAGCGGGCCCTGCTGGCTCAGGCCGAGTTGCATAGCACGGTCTTAATCCCCGGATACACCCACCTGCAGAGGGCCCAGCCGGTGTGTCTGGCCCACCACCTACTGGCTTACATCGAGATGGCCGAGCGGGACCGGGCCCGTTTGGCAGACGTGCGCGGCCGGGTGAATATCTGTCCCCTGGGGGCCGCGGCCCTGGCGGGCACGCCGGTGCCCATCGATCGGCGCCAGACCGCCGCCGAGTTGGGCTTTGACACCATCTACGCCAATAGTCTCGATGCGGTTAGTGATCGGGACTTTGCGGTCGAGTTCATGGCTGCCGCCAGCTTGGTGCTGGTGCACCTAAGCCGGCTCAGTGAGGAGGTGATTCTCTGGGCCAGCGAAGAGTTTGGCTTTATCGGCCTCACCGACCGCTGTGCGACTGGCAGCAGCTTGATGCCCCAGAAAAAGAACCCTGATGTGCCCGAGCTGGTGCGGGGTAAGAGCGGCCGGGTGTTTGGCCACCTGATGGGTTTGCTGACCATGATCAAGGGCCTGCCCCTCGCCTACAACAAGGACTTCCAGGAAGACAAGGAGGCCCTGTTTGACGGGGTGCGTACCTGCCTCGATTGCCTGGAGGCGATGGCGATTCTGTTTGAAGAGGGGCTCGAGTTTCGGCCCCAGCGCCTGGAGGCGGCAGTGGCGGCGGATTTCTCCAACGCCACTGATGTGGCCGACTACCTGGTGGCTAAGGGGGTGCCCTTCCGCGAGGCTTACCAGTTGGTGGGCGGCCTGGTGAAGGGCTGCCTGGCTGAGGGAATCCTGCTGCGCGACCTGCCCCTAGGGCGCTGGCAGCAGCTGCACCCTGCCTTTGAAGCCGACATTTATGAGGCCATTACTCCCCAGCAGGTGGTGGCGGCCAGGCGCAGCGAGGGGGGCACGGGCTTTGACCAGGTTGAGCAGCAGTTGCAGCAAATTCGGATGCGACTTGCCTGCTGAGAGCAGCCAGCTTTCGTCAGTCGTCTTAGGGTGGATCGGTTAGTGGCCCATTGGCCCACATGCATCGGTCCCGCGGCCGATCTTCAGTTCGTGAGTATTTTTGTCGGCAACCTTCCCTTCCGCGCTGAGCAGGAAGACGTGGCGGAATTGTTTGCACCCTTCGGTGAGGTGTCTAGCTGTTCCCTACCCCTTGAACGGGATACCGGGCGCAAGCGCGGTTTCGCCTTTGTTGAGATGGGCGATGAAGCAGCAGAGGCAAAGGCCGTTGAGGCATTGCAGGGTGCTGAGCTGATGGGTCGTCCCCTGCGCATCAACAAAGCCGAGCCTCGCACCGGCGGCGGCGGCGGAGCTGGTGGTGGTGGCCCGCGCCGGGGTGGTTATGGCGGCGGTGGCGGCGGTTACGGAGGAGGCGGTGGTGGTGGTGGAGCAGGCGGTGGCGGCGGTTATGAGGGTGGCGGCGATCGGGGATCTGGTGCCCGCGGCTGGGAAGATCGGAGCTATGGCGCTGGCAATCCTGCTGGTGGCGACAGCTTCGACGCTGGGCGCACCCGCCGCCGCCGCAGTGGCGGTGGCGATAGCGGTGGTGGCGACTTCTACGGTGGTGCCGAGGGCTAGTAGCCCCGCTCTGCCAGGGATAGGGCCGCGGCTGCCAGAACGCCAGCATCTGCGTCCCTTGCCCCTGCTTTTTCGGTGAGTTGCTGGCGCCAGCGTTTGGCGCCGCCTACCCCCTCCACCACATGTACTAGGTGGCGGGCGATGGGCCACAGCCGCCCGCCCCGACTGCGCCATTGCTCGGCGTAGGCAACCAAACCCCCCACCACGCTGGAGGCTGTGGCCAGCGGCTGGCTGTCGTCGGCGTAGATCTGCTGGTCCACCTGCCTCCACTGGAGGGGATGGGCATAAGCAGCTCGACCCACCATGGCCCCGTCCACCAATTCGAGCTGCTGCACGCAGTCGTCCAGGCTTTCCAGACCGCCGTTTAACTCGATGCTCAGTTGCGGTCGATCGCGCTTGAGGGCGTGCACCACGTCGTAGCGCAAGGGCGGGATCGTTCGGTTCTGTTTGGGATCGAGCCCCTCCAGCCAGGCTTTGCGCGCGTGTACTGAAAAGCGCTGGGCCCCCGCTGCCGCCACCGCATCCACGAAGGCCAGCAACTCGGCGTATGAGTCGCGCTCATCAATGCCGATGCGGTGTTTCACCGTTACCGGCAAGGGGCAGGCGGCGGCCATGGCGGCAACGCAGCGGGCCACCTGGTCAGGATCGGCCATCAGACAGGCCCCAAAGCGGCCTTTTTGCACCTTCTCGCTGGGGCAGCCCACATTCAGGTTGATTTCGTCGTAGCCCCATTCAGCCGCCAGGGCAGCGGCCTCAGCCAGCAAGCCAGGATCGTCGCCGCCCACTTGCAGGGCTAGGGGTTTTTCGATCGGATCGAAGCCCAGTAGGCGCTCCAGCCGCCCCCCCGGTGCGCTGGCATCAGGTGCTTGCCTGGCGTGGTGCAGGGCCTGGGCTACCACCATTTCGGTGTAAAGCAGGCTGCGCCTGCTGATCTGCCGCATCAGCACCCGGAAGTGCCGATCCGTGTAGTCCATCATCGGGGCCACACTGAAGCGATAACTGGCTGGATCGATCTGGCCCATCTCCCCATGCTGCCAATTCATGCTGCAGTTGTCGTGGCCGGTGGCGGTGCCGCCGGGTTCATGGCCGCCATCTGTGCTGCTGAGGCCGGCCTTGGCGATATCGCCCTGCTGGAAGCCACCAACGAGCCGTTGAACAAGGTGTTGATCAGTGGCGGTGGGCGCTGCAATGTCACCCATGCCTGCTGGGATCCTCGGGCGTTGGTGGGGCACTATCCCCGGGGCGGCCAAGCCCTGCGGGGTCCCTTTTCGCGCTTTGCTCCCGGCGATGCCGTCGCTTGGTTTGCTGACCATGGCCTCGAGCTGGTGGAGGAGCCGGACGGCCGCCTGTTTCCCCGCTCAAATCGTGCCGAATCGGTGGCAGCCACTTTGCGCCGAGCGGCCCTCCAGGCTGGGGTGGAGCTGCACACGGGGGTGAGCTTGCAGCGGGCCGCGGCAGCTGCTGCCGGTGGTTTTGACCTGCTGGTGCGGGGCGGCGGGGCGATCAGAGCCGATCGGTTGGTGCTTGCCACCGGCAGCCATCCCAGCGGCCGCCAGCTGGCGGCGGCCCTAGGCCATGGGCTGGTGGCGCCTGTGCCCTCCCTATTCACTTTGGCCCTGGCTGGCGATCCCCTGCTGGAGCTGGCCGGAGTGGTGATGGATCCGGTGGAGCTGGCTTTGCACCTGCCGCAGGAGCCCCAGGCCGCTCGGGCTGCCCAGCCTTTTCGCCAGCGGGGCCCGGTGCTGATCACCCATTGGGGTCTGTCCGGTCCAGCCACCCTGCGGCTCACGGCTTTTGCTGCCCGCGCCCTCAAGGCCAGTGGCTATCGGGGTGAGCTGCGCCTTGATTGGAGTGGTGGCTTGTCCCAGCAGGATCTTGAGGGCTTGTTTGCCGAGGCCAAGCGAGACCAGGCCAAGCGGCAACTAGCCAACTGGCGCCCCTGGCCCGCCCTCAGCCGGCGCCTATGGCTGGCCCTGTTGCAGCGCCATGGCCTAGACCCTCAGCAGCGCTGGGCTGACCTTGCTAAGCGGCACCAGCAGCTGTTGGTATCGGCGTTGCGTGATACCCGGCTGGCCATTACCGGGCGGGGCCCCTTCGGCGAAGAATTCGTGACGGCAGGGGGCATTCCTCTAGGTGAGGTGAACCTGGCGACGATGGAGAGTCGCCAGCAGCCTGGTCTTTATTTGGTGGGTGAACTTTTGGATGTGGACGGGGTGACGGGGGGGTTCAACTTCCAGCACTGCTGGAGCAGCGGCTGGCTGGCCGGCCAGGCTTTGGCTGAGAGTTATTTGATCTGATCAAACACCGAGAACATCGGTAGATACATAGCCAGCAGGATTGAGGCCACAATGCCGCCGACAAGCACGATCATGGCGGGCTCCAGCATGGAGGTAAGTGCCTTGACGGTGGCTTCCACTTCGTCTTCATAAAAGTCAGCCACCTTGGAGAGCATGGCGTCCATTTCGCCTGTTTCCTCGCCGATGGAGAGCATGCTGATAGACATATTAGGAAATACGTTCATGCGTCCAAGCGCCACACTTAACGGAATTCCCTGCAACACGTCTTGGCGGCTATTGCTAATTGCATCTGAGATAATGGAATTATTTGTGATTTCCCTAACTATGTCAAGTGACATCAAAATGGGCACCCCCGCGCGCGTTAGGGAGCTAAAGGTTCGGCAGAACTGGGCCGTTGCTGTTTTTTGAATCAATTCGCCAAACAGGGGGAGCTTGAGCACAAGGGCATCTACTCGCCGCCGGCCTATCGGTGTGGCATAAAACTTGCCAAATAGAAATACCCCGGCAATAAGTCCTAATACCAGATATAGAGAAAAGGTTGAGCGCAGTAGGCTGCTGAGGTCCACCATCATCTGAGTGAACCAGGGGAGTTCGGCGCCTAGGCCATCAAAAATACCGGCAAAGGTGGGAATGATGAAGATTGTCATTCCCAGAAAGACTGAGATGGCGATGAACAACACAGCCACCGGATAGCCCATGGCCCCTTTGATCTGGTTTTGCAGCTTGGCGTTGTCCTCAAGCAGTTTTGCCAGTCTCTTTAGGGATTCATCCAGCACACCGCCGGCTTCCCCCGCCTCCACCATGGCGATGCTGAGCTTGTCAAATACTTTGGGCCAGCGCCGTAGGGCTTCGCCCAGGGAGATCCCCTGGTTTACCTCCAGGCTGATCGATTGCAGGGCCCGTTTGAACAGGGGCATCTTTTGTTGAGATGCCATTAGGTCGATGCTGCGCACAATTGGCACGCCAGCATTGACAAGGGCCGACATCTTGCTGGCAAATACAGCTTTATCCTTGATGCCAGGTTTTGCCTCTAGCAGTTCATTGAGTTTGGAGAATTTGAGTTTTTCACTTAGTTGGGCTGCGGCACTTGATCCCGTCGCCGTGGTTTTCGGCTTGGCCTTGATTTCGGTGGCTCGGATGCCTCGCAGCCTCAAGCTGCGCTTAGCGTGGGCCGGATCGGTTGCCTCGATATCTACAAGGAATGACTTGCCTCGAGGATTGATGCAGGTGGCAACGAAGGCAGGCATGGCTTAGGAGTTCCTAGTGGTGAATCAGCTCAGTTGCTTGACTAAACGTATGAGCTCGTCAGGCTTTGAGGTTTTCAAAAGGGCTTCATCCATCATGACTTGGTTGCTGAGCACTAGATCCCCAAGGGCTTTTTCCAGCGTTTGCATTGATAGTTGACCACCTGTCTGAATTGCAGAGTAAAGCTGGGCGGTTTTACCTTCCCGGATCAGGTTTGCGGTGGCTGGTGTATTGATCATGATCTCCTGAGCCATGACTCGACCAGATTGGCCGGGGCTTGGATTGTGGCGCTTGCACAGGGTTTGGGCAAAAACGGCCACAAGGCTGCTGCTTAGCTGCACCCGAATCTGATTCTGTTGGCTGGGGGGAAAAACATCCACCATGCGGTCCACGGTTTGGGCGGCCGAACTGGTGTGCAGGGTGCCCAATACCAGGTGACCGGTCTCTGCTGCCGTAATTGCTAACTGGATGGTGTCGAGGTCTCGAAGCTCGCCCACCAGGATTACGTCGGGATCTTCCCGAAGGGCTGCCTTTAGGGCATTGGCAAAGCTGCGGGTGTCTTCGTTGAGCTGGCGCTGGTGGATGACACTTTTTACTGGTCTGTATGTGAATTCAATCGGGTCTTCAATGGTCAATATATGTTCTGCCCGGGTTTGATTTATATGCTCGATCATTGCCGCCAGGGTTGTGGTTTTGCCAGAGCCGGTGGGGCCTGTTACGAGAATCAGCCCTTTGGGCATGTGGCTCATTTCCTCCACAATCGGTGGTAGCCCTAGGCTTTCCAGGGTAGGTACGGTGTTGGAAAGGGCTCGCAGGCAGGCGGCGTAGGTACCCTTCTGGCGATAAACATTGACCCTGAAGCGGGCGATCCCTTTAAGGCCATAGGCGCAATCTAATTCCCAGGTTTGCTCTAGCTGCTTGCGCTGGGCATTATTTAGCATGGAGAAGATTAGTTTATTGCAGCTTTCTTCGTCTAGGGAAACATCGTGTATGGGCCTTAGTTGACCGCTGAACCTTCCATAGGGAGGTTGGCCGGCGCTGATATGGAGATCACTGCCGCCATCCTTTACAAGCTGGGTCATCAAGTCTTCAATCATTACGGCCATGGGACCCTCAGCGGCTAGTTAGACAGTAGGGACATTCAAGCCAGTCGTCATGGAGCCCGGCGCCGCAGTTGCTGCAGGTGAGGGTGCTTAGTGACTTAGAGCGGCGTTCAGCTTCCAGGCCTGAATCAGTGAGCAGCATCCGTTCGACCTCGGCCAGGGTTGTGTGACCTTCGCGCACTAAGTGCAGCCCGTAGCCCAAAAGGGTTTTCATGCCGTTTTCAAGCGCCATTCGCCGCAGCACATCTGTGGGTTCCCTCTTGGCGACAGCTGCTGCCAAGGTATCCGTCATCCGTAGGATTTCGTAGACACCGATTCTTCCTTTGTAGCCGGCACCGTTGCAAGCAGGGCAGCAGCCTTCCTGGTTGCGGTTCTGGGTGTTGGCCTTGAAGAAGGTCACCGTGGTTTCGTGGCTACTCAACAGACCAAAACGGGCCAGTTCTTCCGGATTGGGGGTGTAACTAATTCTGCAAGCCGAACACACCCGACGCAGCAGCCGCTGGGACACGATGCCCAGCAGTGATGCGCTCACCATGAAGGGCTCCACACCCATTTCATCGAGGCGGGCGATGGCGCTGGCCGCGTCGTTGCAGTGCAGGGTGGTCATCACTAGGTGGCCAGTAAGTGCGGCCTCGATCGCCGTTTTGGCCGTCTCCAAGTCGCGGGTTTCCCCCACCAGCAAAACGTCAGGGTCCTGTCGCATAAAGGTACGTAGCGCCATACTGAAATCGAGCCCCTTCTCTCGATTTACTTGGGTTTGGGTGATGCCATGCAGGGTGTATTCAATCGGGTCTTCAACCGTGGAAATGTTGATGCCTGGATCGTTGCGCTCAGCCAGTAGGGCGTAGAGGGTGGTTGACTTGCCCGAGCCGGTCGGGCCTGTCACCAGAATCATTCCGTAGGGTTTAGATCCCAGCTCTCGCAGGGTTTTTCTTGCATCCGCATCGGTGATTAGGGTTTCTAGGCCGAGCTGAGTAGCGCCGCTGTCAAGTAGGCGCAGGCATACTTTTTCACCATTTCGGCTGGGCAAAGTGCTTACCCGAAAATCCATTTTGCGGCCGCGGAACATGCGCCTTATGCGGCCGTCTTGAGGCAATCGTCGCTCGGCGATATCCAGATCCGCCATGATTTTGATGCGTGATGTGACGGCTGGCGTCAGGCTCTTTGGGAGGTCCTCGAAGTGCTTCTGCAGCACACCGTCGAGGCGAAAGCGAATTTCCAGGGTGTTTTCCTGGGGTTCCACGTGAATATCACTGGCCCCCAAGGTGAGCGCCTCGATCAGGATTCTGTCCACCAGGCTGATGATTGGTGACGCATTGGCACTGCTGCTGCCAGCAGCAGTGCCCTCCAGATCTTCGACATCGGCAACCTCCTGCAGCTGCCCTTCGGAGGTGCCAGGGATTCCTAGGTCTTTGGTTAGGGAGCGGGGGGGGTTAAAGCTTGCAGGTGGTCGCGGTTGGGCCGGCTTGGAGGCTGCGGGAGAGGGAGTTGGTGCTTTTGCCGTGAGCGCAGTTGCGAGATTTGTCGCCAACGCCAACTTCAGCTCCGCGTTGAAGCCGGCACGTTGCAATTCCTCACTTAAATTCTGGCGCTGCTGGGCCCCCCAGTTGCTAGGTACGGCAACTACCAATCTCCCTTTGGCTTCTTGAAGGGGCAAGGCGCCCAGTTCGCGCCAGCGGGCCTCTGGCAGCCCTTTGCCCGTAAAAAGTAAGTCTTGACCAAGGGCCTGCAACTCGGTTGCTTGCAGCACCGGCTCACCAACCAGCAGCTCCACCTCCAGACGTTGCTGCTCTTCGCTGCTGGCTTCAGGGACGGGGCGGGAAGGGGTGAGGGTCATGGAGCCAGAAGGTGCGGGCTTCCGCCGCTTGTGGGAGGTAGGCCCGGCGCTTCAACATGTCTAGAACCAAAGTCCGACCTTGTCAGCCATGAGCGGTGACACCTCGATGAGCGGTGATAGCAACCTGGGAGCTGGGGCCCCCCAGGCCGCTGATCCCAGCGAGATTCCGGCTACTTCGGAGATGGAGGCTGGAAAGGAGGCCGGCTCTCACCAGATTTCTGATCAGGGTTCCGATCTGGCTGGCCAGCTGGCGGCACTCAAGGCAGAGCATGAGGCCCTTAACGGCCAATACATGCGTCTGGCTGCCGACTTCGACAACTTCCGCAAGCGCCAGAGCCGCGACAGCGAAGACCTGCGCCTACAGATCACCTGCTCCACCTTGGGTGAGATTTTGCCGGTGGTCGATAACTTCGACCGGGCAAGGCAGCAGCTGAATCCCCAGCATGAGGAAGCCCAGGCGCTGCATCGCAGCTATCAGGGCCTGTACAAGCAGCTAGTGGATGTGTTCAAGCAGCTTGGGGTTTCACCGATGCGGGTAGAGGGTGAACCCTTCGATCCCAGCTTGCATGAGGCGGTCTTGCGTGAACCCAGCGAGGCTCATGCCGAAGATGTGGTGATCGAGGAGTTGCAGCGCGGCTACCACCTAAACGGTCGGGTGCTGCGCCACGCCCTGGTCAAGGTGTCGATGGGGCCTGGTTCCGGCGCCGTCCCCGCTGGCCCCCAAGCAGCTGAGAATGGCCAGGCTGAGGAGCAGGACGGCTGATGGCCGACTATTACGACCTGCTCGGCACTGCCCGCGACGCCGATCCAGACACTTTGAAGCGGGCCTACCGGCGGATGGCCCGTCAGTACCACCCGGATGTCAACAAAGATCCTGGGGCTGAAGACAAATTCAAGGAGATCGGCCGGGCCTACGAGGTGCTCAGCGATCCCCAGACTCGCGCCCGTTACGACCAGTTTGGTGAGGCGGGCCTAGGCGGCGGCGGCGCGCCTGATATGGGCGACATGGGCGGCTTTGCCGACCTGTTTGAGACCTTCTTCAGTGGCTTTGGGGGGGCGGGTGCTGGAGCGGGTCCACGGCGGCGTGGTCCCCGTCAAGGCGATGACCTGCGCCTCGACCTCACCATCAACTTCCAAGAGGCGGTGTTTGGTATCGAGAAGGAGGTGCAGGTTCGCCATCTCGAAACCTGCAGTACCTGCCAGGGGTCCGGGGCCAAGGCGGGCAGTGGACCCACAAGCTGCGGCACCTGTGGCGGCGCCGGCCAGGTGCGTCGGGCCACCCGCACCCCATTCGGCAGTTTTACCCAGGTGGCGGCTTGTCCTACCTGTGAGGGCAGCGGCCAGGTGATTGCCGACCCCTGCGGCGCCTGCGGTGGCCAAGGTTTGCAGCAGGTGCGTAAAAAGCTGCGGATCAACATCCCAGCTGGGGTTGATTCCGGTACCCGGCTGCGGGTGGCAAATGAGGGCAATGCCGGCCAGCGGGGTGGTCCCGCCGGCGATCTCTATGTGTTCCTGAGCGTTCAATCGGCTGCTGGCTTGCGCCGCGATGGCATCAACATCCACTCGGAGGTAACGCTCAATTACCTCCAGGCCATTTTGGGCGACACGATCGAGGTAGACACGGTGGACGGCCAGGAGTCGTTGGAGATTCCAGCCGGTACCCAGCCCGGAGCGGTGCTCACCCTGCAGAGCAAGGGGGTGCCCAAGCTGGGCAATCCGGTGGCTCGAGGCAACCACCTGGTTAGCATCAAGGTGCAGCTGCCCACCAAGCTCAATGCTGAGGAGCGGGAGTTGCTGGAGCAGCTGGCCGGCCACCACACCAACAAGGGCCACAAGCATCCCCATAAAAGCGGCTTGTTTGGGGGCCTCTTCGGTTGAGCGCCAGTTGGGCAGACGGCAACCCAGATGCCCAGCTCGATCTGCGTGGCATCGCTTGTCCGCTCAACTTCATTCGCACCAAGCTGGCCCTGGAGCGTTTGGTTCCTGGCCAGATCCTGCAGGTGGACCTAGATCGGGGAGAGCCCCAGCAGCAGGTGACCCAGGGGCTGGAGAGCGCAGGTCATGGGGTTACCTGCTGCGATCACCCGGAGCAACAAGGGGCCGTGCGGCTGCAGGTTCGTTGTCATGGGGGTTGAGCCTGGGCCATTGCGCCTAATTGGGCAGGTGGTGGCCCTGTTGGCCAATTACTGCTGGGTGGAACTGGATCAGCTAGGGCCCACTGGCCTGAGTCGACTTTTGTGCACCCGGCGCACCCGCCTTGGCAAAAGCGGCCAAACCATCGCCGTTGGGGATCGCGTTTGGGTGGATGGCATCGACTGGCCTGCTGGCCGGGCGGCTGTGGCGGCCCTGGAGCCGCGTCAGAGCCTGCTTGAGCGGCCCGCCGTTGCCAATGTGGCCCTCGTGGTGGTGGTGGTGGCGCTGGCGGAGCCAGAGCTGGATCTGCTCCAGCTCACACGCTTTTTGTTGACGGCTGAGGCGACGGGGCGGCCGGTGCAGTTGGTGTTCTCCAAGGCGGATCTGGTTTCGCCTGACGAGGTGGCTAGTTGGTGCCAGCGAGCTGCTGCCTGGGGTTACGACGCCCTGGCGGTATCTACCAGTAGTGGCGAGGGCATGGAGCCTTTGCTGCAGCGGCTGGCCCAGCCAGGTATCGCCGTGCTTTGTGGACCTTCTGGGGTGGGGAAGAGCAGCGTGCTCAACCGTCTTTGCCCCGAGCTCGGCCTGCGGGTGGCGGCGGTGTCAGGGCGGCTGCAGCGGGGCCGCCACACCACCCGCCATGTGGAGCTTTTCCCCTTGGCGCCCGGAGCCCTGCTGGCCGACACGCCTGGATTCAACAGGCCGCGGCTGCCCGCCGATCCCGTTGCCTTAGGCCCCCTGTTTCCGGAGATTCGGCAACGACTGGGCTTGGGCTGCTGCCGCTTCAGCAATTGCCTGCACCAGGGCGATCCCGGCTGTGCCGTTGGCTCCGACTGGGAGCGTTACCCCCTTTATGCCCAGTGTCTGAGCGATCTGCTGCTGGATGGCGAGCGAACGGGCCGGGTTGCGGACTCCCCTGACGGGTCGGGGCTGCGGCGCCGCGGTCAGGGTCTAGAGCCCCGCCTGGCGCCCGGATTGCGGCAGCTCTCCCGCCGTCGCCAGCGTCAGCAGCTGCTGGATGGGGAAGAGGATGGCCAGGCTGGCACTGGAAAAGTGACGGATTTCAGCCGCCCAGACCTGGCAGATTGAGATTTAGGCCACCGGTGAGTTCTTCCATGCGGCCTTTCATCGTGCCGGTGGACAGTTCGTAGGCGGCTTGCAACGCTTCCAGCACGGCGGCCTCGCTGGCGGCAGCCCCTTCGGCGATCAGTTCGGGGGCCAGTTGCACTCGCAGCGGTTGCTGGTTGCCCGTGAGCCAGATGCTGGCCCGGCCGTCGGCGCTGCGGCCCTCCAGTTCCATTGCATCAAGTTCTTCCTGGAGCTTTTGGGCGTTTTGCTGCAGCTCCTGGGCCTTCTTGAAGGCCTCGGTGAGCTGACCGAAGTTGGGGAGTCCGAAGCCAGCCATGCCCTAGAAGTTGCTCGGCTCAGGCTAAGGGGCAGCTAGTGCTCAGGACCGAAGCCCAGCCGCTTTACCTCAGGGTGGAGGGTCAGGCCGTGGCTGGCCAGCACCCGGCGTTGCACTTCTGCGATTAGGGCATCGATGTCGCTGGCGCTGGCCTGGCCAATGTTGACGATGAAATTCGCGTGGATTGGCGAGACTTGGGCATCACCGATCTGCAATCCCTTCAGGCCCAGCGCTTCGATCAGCTGCCCTGCTTTCTGTGGTTCTGGGTTGCGAAAAACGCTGCCGCAGCTGGGTTGTTGGTAGGGCTGGGTGCTGGTGCGGCAGTGCAGATTGGCACTGGTGCGCGAGGTAATGGCTGCGGGGTCGTGGCCGGCCTCCAGCTGGAAGGTGGCTGCCAGCACGATCCAGCTCTCTGCCTGGAGGCGGCTGTGGCGATAGGCGAAGTCCAGTTCCCGGGCTTCCAGCTCGAAGGGCGTTGCGGGATTGGCCGGGTCCAGCACCCGCACCGAGTGCAACCATTCGGCCGCGCAGCCGCCCTGAGCGCCCGCATTCATCACCACCGCGCCCCCTACGGTGCCTGGGATGCCCACGGCCCACTCCAGCCCGCTCAGGCCAAGCCGGGCTGCTTTGCGGGCCAGGGTGGGGATCGGTTCTCCGGCTTCCGCTTCCACCAGGCCGCTGGCGGCGTCGAGCCGGCTCCCCTGCAGCCGCCTGTTGCAGATGGTGAGGCCGGGCAGGCCGCTATCGGCGATCAGCAGGTTGGAGCCTGCGCCGATGCAGCGCAAGGACAGGACCTGGGCTTGGGCCCAGGCCGCCAGAGAAACCAGCTCTTCGCGCTCTCCAGGCTCGGCAAACCACTCCGCTGGACCTCCCACCTTCCAGGTGGTGAAGGGCTGAAGCCCTACCCCTTGGCGTAGGGCAGGGTGGCAGCTGGGGGCCGCAATCATCGGGCTCATGCCGCCAGGGGGGTTGCAGAGGCAGCGATGGCGCTGTCAACTGCCTGCTGGCGCTGTTCGAGGCGTTCCCAGAGGCTGTTGACGTCCCCAGCACCCATGGTGATCACCAGATCACCCTCTTGACTTTTGGCGGCCACCTGGGCGGCGAGCTCGTCGAGAGTGTTGGCCACCGCCACCGGCAGGTTGGGTGCCAGCTGCCGCACCGCCTCGGCCATGGCGGCGCTGGAGATGCCTGGAATCGGCGCTTCACCAGCGGCGTAGAGGGGCGCGATCAGTACCGAATCGGCTTCCGATAGGGCCGCTGCAAAGCCGTCCAGAAACTGGGCTGTGCGGCTGTAGCGATGGGGCTGAAACACTGCAACTAAACGCCGTGGCGCCACGGGCAGGGCGCTGCGGCCGCTGTCCACCATCAGCTTGGCCATGGCCAGGGTTGCGGCCACCTCGCTGGGGTGGTGGGCGTAGTCGTCGACCACCAGCCGGCCCTGCCATAAACCGCGGAAATCAAAGCGCCGTCCTGGGGCCTGGAGGGCGGCTACCGCCTCGCCCAGCTCGGCAAATGAAACCCCCTCCAGCCGGCAGGCGGCCATGGCCGCAACCGCGTTGCTGAGGTTGTGACGACCGGGCAAGGGCAGTTCAAAGCGGCCCACCAGCTCACCGTCTTCATAGAAGTCGGCAATGGTGCCGTCACCCCTTTGCTCTTGGGCAATCGCTGCAAAGGAGACGCCTGCGGCGCTTTCGATCGACCACCAATGACTGGCTTTGAACCGCTCGCGCAGCACCGGGTCGTCGTGGTTTGCCAGGAGCCTTGATGTGTTGCCGGCGAACCTTTGCAGGGTGGTGATCAGGGCTTCGAGGTCGGGGTAGTGGTCCGTGTGGTCGAGTTCGACGTTGGTGAGCACGCCGAGGGATGAGCGGAACTTCACCAAGGAGCCGTCCGATTCATCCGCCTCCGCCACCAGCAGCCTGCCTTCGCCATGGCGACCGTTGCTGCCAAAGGCGGGCACGATGCCGCCAATCACTGCGGTGGGGTCGTTTTGGGTAGCAGCCAGCAGGGTGGCGATCAGGGTGCTGGTAGTGGTTTTGCCATGGCTCCCGGCTACGGCGATGGAGTCCTGGCTATTGATCAAGGCGGCCAGCACGTCGGAGCGGTGGCAGATCGCCAGACCCATGCGACGGGCCTCCAGTAGCTCCGGGTTGGTCTCTGGCACCGCGGAGCTGATCACTACTTGAGGTGAGACCGAGGTGCCGCTGCGGATAGCAGCAACCGTGGCGGCATTCTGCTCCAAAAACACCCGCACCCCCAGCCGCCGCAAGCGGTCGAGCACGGCGTTGTCCCGGGGGTCGGAGCCACTTACCGCGTAGCCCCGTTCCGCCAGGATCCCTGCCAGGGCAGACATGCCGATGCCGCCAACCCCAATGAAGTGGAGTGGCTGGTGACGATCGAGCAGGGGTGCCAAACGCAACTCCAAATCAGGGTTCAGATGAGCACAAAATTAAGCTGATAACAGCCCGAAAACCTTTACGAGTTGCTGCGCGTTTGCGCATGGTCCTCGGCGTGCGCCCTTCCTGCAAGAGGGGAGACCGGAACAATTTCTGTATGATTGGCAGCCAAAACCACCTTCGTTAGCGGCTTTTGCCGCAATCGGCCATGACTTTGCGCGTTGCGATCAATGGATTTGGCCGGATTGGTCGCAACTTCACCCGCTGCTGGCTGAGCCGTGGGGCCAACACTGGCATCGAACTAGTGGGCATCAATGGCTCCGGTGACACCAACACCATGGCCCACCTGCTCAAGTACGACTCCATGCTCGGCCCCCTGCGGGGCGTGGACGTCACCACCACCGAGGACACGATCGTCCTCAACGGCAAGACGATCAAAACCTTCTACGACCGCAATCCCGCCAACCTTCCCTGGAAGGAATGGGGCGTAGATCTGGTGATCGAATCCACCGGAGTATTCAACGATGATGTGGGTGCCAGCAAGCACTTTGAAGCTGGTGCCAAAAAGGTAATTCTCACGGCACCTGGCAAGGGCGCAAAGGTTGGCACGTTTGTGGTGGGCGTTAACGCCGATCAGTACCGCCACGAAGATTGGGACATTCTCAGCAACGCCAGCTGCACCACCAATTGCATGGCTCCTGTGGTGAAGGTGCTGGATCAAGCATTCGGCATCGTCAAGGGCACGATGACGACCACCCACAGCTACACCGGTGACCAGCGCATCTTGGATGCGGCCCACCGCGACCTGCGCCGTGCCAGGGCCGCTGCGGTAAACATTGTTCCCACTAGCACCGGCGCTGCCCAGGCTGTGGCGTTGGTCTATCCGCCGATGAAGGGCAAGCTCAGCGGCATCGCTATGCGAGTGCCCACACCGAATGTCTCGGTGGTTGACATGGTGCTTGATATCAGTCGCGACACCACCAAGGAAGAGGTGAATGCCTTGCTCAAGGCCTCATCGGAAAATGGCATGAGGGGCATCATCAAGTATTGCGACCTGCCATTGGTGTCCAGCGATCATGCCGGCACCGATGAATCGGCGATCATTGATTCGGAGCTCACTACGGTTATGGGTGGCAACATGTTGAAGGTAATTGCTTGGTATGACAATGAGTGGGGTTATAGTCAGCGCGTTGTTGATCTGGCCGAAATTGTTGCCAAACAGTGGAAGTGAGCTGAGCTAATCGCCAGCTTTCAGCCGCCCCCAAGGGCGGCTTTTTAATGCTTACTTTAGAAATTCAGCTGTGGGGTTGGAGATTTTCGAATCCTGATAGCACTCGTGCTTTG
This sequence comes from Cyanobium sp. BA5m-21, assembly GCF_024346235.1. Lineage (NCBI taxonomy): Bacteria > Bacillati > Cyanobacteriota > Cyanophyceae > Synechococcales > Prochlorococcaceae > Cyanobium > Cyanobium sp. BA5m-21. Next base: position 31,160 of record NZ_JAGQCO010000003.1, on the reverse strand, counting down.
ACGATGCCGTCGTCCGCGGTGAGTTCTTCGAGAACATCAAAGCCATCCACCACATAACCGAAAGCGGCATAGCGGCCGTCGATCAGGTTTAGGCCCGCAGGGGTCAGTTCAGGTTCGAACAGGAAGAGGAAGAACTGGGAGGAGCCGTCGTCTAGCACTTCATCTGAGTGGGCCCAGCCCAGGGTGCCCTTGGTGGAGAAGGGTAGTTCTGGTGCGGCCTTGAACATGCCGAGGTCTTCGAAGGTTTGGTTGTAGAAGGGCTCGCTCTGGCCTGGCACCTTGATCTCTAGCGGCACCTTGCGCTCCGTTTTGGTTTTCGGGTCGATATATCCATCATTTGGGCCTTCCGGATCGCCGGTTTGCAGCACGTAAAAATCTTCGGCTCGAATGAAGGGCAGTCCGTCGTAGAAGCCGCGTTGCACCAGATCAACAAAGGCGCCGGCGGTGAGTGGCGCGTTGTAACCGTCTACAACCGCAGTTAGGTCGCCTTTAGTGGTGGTGAGCTGCACGGTTGCCCGGCCCAGCAGCCTGGGCAAATCGGCAAATTCAGCAGGAATTTGATAGGGGAACGGCCCCACCAGCAGGTCTTCGGCTTTGCCGATGCTGTTGAGGGCCTCACGGCGGGCTGCTAGCAAGGGGTCGCGCTCCTGGCCTTCGGCGGCGGCGGCGAGCACTTGCAGTTGCTCTCCCACCTGGTCCAGCAGAGCTGCGGCCTCAGTTTTTGCTGGGGCATCGAAGCCTTCGAGCATGGCTGCCTTGCGGCTGCCCAGTAAGGAAATGCAACGCCGCACGGAGCTGGCTAGGGCTGGCCAGCGCTTAGCGCGCAGGTCGTCGCTGGTGGCCTCGAGGCGATGCTGAAGCTCCTGCAGGTCGGGGGCCTTGATTGGCAAGGCATTGCGCAGCAGCGCTGCAGGGTCGGTCACGGCGTTGCCCTGGGGCAGGGCAGCCCAGGCGGTGGGGGCAGCGAGCAGTACAACCAGCATCAAGCTGGCTACGCCAGCAAACCAGCGCGCCCACGTTGAGCGATTCGCCCAGCTGGATTGGCCCCGTGCCATGGCAACACCCTGTCGTTGAGCGGACTTTGGCACAACTTCAGGGCCTCCGGAATGGCCCCGCAGAGGCCCGTTCCGGTAGCCAGCCTTACAATCCCCCAGATCTGAACCGCCGGAATGATCTCCAGCAACGACTTTCGAACCGGTACCTCAATCGAGCTGGATGGCCAGGTCTGGAGGGTCGTTGAGTTTTTGCACGTCAAGCCCGGCAAGGGATCGGCGTTCGTGCGCACCAAGCTCAAGGCGGTGCAGAGCGGCAACGTCGTGGAGAAGACCTTTCGGGCAGGTGAGATGCTGCCCCAAGCCATTCTCGAAAAGAGCACCCTCCAGCACACCTACATGGAGGGTGACGACTTCGTGTTCATGGATATGGGCAGCTACGAGGAAACCCGGCTGACGGCCAAACAGATTGGTGACAGCCGCAAGTACCTCAAGGAGGGCATGGAGGTCAACGTGGTGGCCTGGAACGGCAAACCCTTGGAGGTGGAACTACCCAACTCGGTGGTGCTGGCTATCACCCAGACCGATCCGGGCGTCAAGGGCGATACGGCCACGGGCGGCACCAAGCCTGCGATCGTTGAAACGGGAGCCCAGGTGATGGTGCCCCTGTTCCTGTCGATCGGCGAGAAAATCAAGATCGATACTCGTACCGACAGCTATTTGGGCAGGGAGAACTGATCGCCATGCAGCTCAACCACGACCAGCTTCAGCACCTTCTCGCCCTGCTTGGCGAGAGCGACATCCAGGAGTTGAAGCTCGAAGGAGACGACTTCCGCTTGGAGGTGCGTCGCAACCTTCCCAGTGCAGCGCCTACAACTGTTTTCCAGGCCAGTGCCGCTCCGGCCCAGGTGCTGCAGGCAGCGTCCCCCCTGCCCGTTGCCCCCTCGGCTCCACCGCCACCGGCTGCTGCCAGCCGCGGCGACCTGCTTGAGGTCACAGCACCGATGGTCGCCACCTTCTATCGAGCTGCAGCTCCCGGCGAAGCCCCCTTTGTGGAAGTGGGTGCCCGCATCAAAGTCGGCCAGACCGTCTGCATTCTTGAGGCGATGAAGCTGATGAATGAGCTGGAGTCTGAGGTGGGCGGTGAGGTGGTTGAAATCCTGGTGGAAAACGGCACTCCCGTGGAATTCGGTCAGGTGTTGATGCGGGTGCGGCCGGCCTGAGCGGCTAGCCCAGATCCCTTGCCGTAATCAGGGCAGCCGCCATGCTGTCGGCCCTGGCTAGGCTTTGGCCAGCTATCGCGAAGCCTGTGCCGTGATCTGGTGAGGTGCGCATAAACGGCAACCCCAAGGTGGTGTTGACTGCGGCATCAAAGGCCAGCAATTTCACCGGGATTAGTCCCTGGTCGTGATACAGCGCCAGGTAGCCATCGGGGCCTGGTCTGGGGCCCGGCCAGGCGGCGGCCGCGCTTAGCCAGCAGGTGTCCGGCGGCAATGGGCCTTCGAGCTGCACCTCTGGATGCTGCCGGCGCCAGGCCTCCAGGGCTGCTTCCAACCAGGTGCTCTCCTCTTGCCCCAGGCGCCCCGCCTCGCCGGCATGGGGATTGAGTCCTGCCACCACTAGGTGGGGGGCTGGGTTGAAGCGCTGGCAGAAGGCCAGGAGCTTATCCAGCTTGCGTTGCACCAAGGCTCCATTTAGATGTTGGGGTACGGCGGCCAGGGGAATGTGGGTGGTGGCCAGCAGGGTGTTGAGACGCCAGTGGCCCGCGGGTGCTAGCGCGGTAAACAGCATCGAGGCTTCGGGGCTGCCGCTGAGTTCCGCCAGCCGCTCGGTTTGGCCTGGGTAGGGGTGGCCGGCAGCGTGCCAGCTGGCCTTGGCGATTGGCGCTGTCACCAGGGCCCGGCAGCGGCCGCTTTGCACCAGCTCGACGGCGGCGGTGAGCCAGTTGAAGCTTGCTGCTCCGCAGGCCGGGGTGCTGCGTCCTGGCTGGCAGCTCTCCACTAAGGGCAGATCGAAAATCTCCAGCTCTGCCGGATCCCGCAGCGTTTCGCTGCTGCTGGGCTTGAGCAGTTGGTAGCTGGTTTCCAGCCAGCGGCGGCAACCCACCAGCAGGGGCTGCTGTGAGCGCCATTCCGCCCTGGCCAGGGCCTTGAGAGTTACCTCAGCGCCTATGCCGGCAGGATCCCCTAGGGCAATGGCAAGCCGGGCTGGGGTGGGGTTGGATGGGGCTTGGCCGCTTGTGGTGGAGCCCATGCTGCGCTGGTTGTTGCTGGGGGGTCTTTTGCTGGGTCTGGGCACGGGGCTCAGCAAGGGCTGGATCGAGTTGCGTTGGGGGCGCTTGCTGGCTGATTTGGGCCTGCCCTACGTGGTTGATCCCGGGGATCTGCGGGACTGCCCGCCACCTAGCTCCTCCGCTAAGCAGGCCCGGTAGCCCTCCCGGTAGTTTGGATAGCGCAGCTTGTAGCCCAGCTGTTGGGTCAGCAGCTGGTTGCTGACCCGCCGGTTTTCGCTCCAGAAGCTGCGGGCCATGGGGCTCATGCTGCCGGCGACCTCGGCGTAGTGCTCCATTGGTGGCAGTTTGTGCCCCAGTAGGTGGGCCGCATAGCCCAGGGTCTCGCTGGAGGGGCAGGGGCAGTTGTCGGTCACATTGACCACTGTCGGGCGCTCCTGCTGCGGCCGGGCCAGGCAGTGCAGCAGGCAACCGACGATGTCGTCGACGTGTACTCGGCAAAACATTTGGCCAGGCTTGTGGATGAGACGGCTTTGCCCCGCTTGCAGGGCCGCAAATGGCGAGCGGTTGGGTCCGTAGATGGCTGGCAGCCGGAAAATCTGCACGGGTAGTTCTGTGGCTAGCCACGCCTGCTCCGCCGCAACCCGGGCCTGGCTGCGGCCGGCTCGGGCTGGGGTTGGGGCGGTTTCGTCAACCCAGGCCCCAGCGGTGTCGCCATAGACGCCGGTGGTGGAGAGGTAGCCCAGCCATTGCAGGGGCAGCTCTCGCAGGCTTGGTCCTAGTAAGCGCAGCGCCGGATCGTCCTGGCTTGGATCCGGGGGCACGCACACCACCACATCCGTGATGCCAGCCAGGGCGCCAGGGGCTGGCAGGGAGGCGCCGTCTGGAGAGCTGTTGAAGGGGAGCCATTCCAGGCCCTCGCCGCTGGAGCGTGGTTGGCGGCTGGTGAGGCGAACCGCCATGCCGCTGCGCTGGGCGGCCTGGGCGAGCCGCAGGCCCGTGAAGCCGCCGCCGATCACCAGCAGCTGGCGGGCGGGCTTGACAAGTGCCTGGATCATGAGTACACCTGTATTACCCCTGAAGTGATCGCCATGACGGTCTCAGTTTTCACGGTCTCAGCCTTTCCGGTCTCAGCCTTTCCTGTTACTGGTTCCCGTGTTTCAAGCTCCATTGCGCCAGGCTTGCGGGTTGCTCTTGAGTTCCCGGCACCAATCTCTAATACGCCGGTCTCTTCAAGGCAGCGGTCCCGCTCCAGTGGTCGTGAGATCACCGTGCCGGCGGTGTTGGCGGGGGTGCTGCTGCTGCTGGCTTTGGTGGTTGCCCCCGAGCGACCCCAGGTTCAGGAGGCCATCTGCCAGCGCCACAACGGCGCCGAGGCCTGCCGGGTCTGGTGAGGTTCCACCAGTTCTTCCAATTGGCCGGGATGCACCCACTGGAGCAGCCGCATTGCTAGACGCAGGTCTCCATCGGTCCAGGCACGAATCGCCATCGAGCGGCGAGGGTCGTAAAAGGGCTGTCGCCGGTACCAGGCAAAGGCATCCGCATCTCCCTTGGCGCCATTACAGGCCAGACAGGCGGGCACGCAGTTCTCGGTGACACTTAGCCCGCCCCGGCTCTGGGGGTGTACGTGGTCGATTGATTCCGAGCGCTCACCGCAATAAATGCAGTGTTGGTCGGTGATTAGATGAAGGGATTGGCGCCAGCGTCTGACGCGCAATTTGGGACAGAGATCCTCAAGGAACACCCCATCCCTGGCCTGCATCAGCGCGACTCGGTTGAGCAAAGTTTGCCCCCATCACCTGGGGTGTCAATGTGTCGACGATTGCACTTCCGCGGATGCGGTGTCTGCTGCGGCTGGGGGCGACGGGTTTGATTGAGGTAGTTAGCCCCTACGACGCGGTCACCCAAGCCCAGTTGCGGGCGATCCGCCCCCGGGGGAGTTGGTCGGGTCGGCAGCGTTGCTGGTCATTTCCCCTAGAAGCTGCCGCCGCCTTGCAGCAAGCCCTGGCAGGCCGGTTTCCTGTGCAGCCCGAGCTGGCCCAGTGGCTCGCCTGGCTGGAGCAGCCCCTGCCCCCCCTGCCCCCCCATCGGCAGTTGGTGGCGTCGGCAGATTTGGAGCAGCCCCTGCTGGATGGCCGCCTCCTGTTTGCCCATCAGCGGGCCGCGGTGCGCTGGCTACTGGCCCGCCGCGGCGCCGTGCTCGCGGATGCCATGGGGTTGGGTAAGACGCTCACAGCCCTGATGGCGGCTCGGGCCATGGTGCGCCAAGCCGATTGCCGCATCTTGGTGATTGCCCCGGTTGGTCTGCACGACCATTGGCAGGGTGAGGCGGCCAGCCTTGGCCTGCATCTGGAGCTGCACAGCTGGGCCCGGTTGCCCGACGCCTTGCCGCCCGCCGGCACCGTGCTGATCGCCGATGAGGCCCACTTCGCCCAAAACGGCCATACCCGCCGCAGCCAGGGGCTGCTGCGCCTGGCCCGCCACCCCCGGCTGCGAGCCATCTGGCTACTGACCGGCACGCCGATGAAAAATGGCCGCCCAGCCCAGTTATTTCCCCTGCTGGCGGCGATCGGTCACCCCCTTGCCCGCGACCAACGGGCCTTTGAGGAACTCTTCTGCCAGGGCCATTGGCGCGAGCAGGGCGGACGGCGCCTCTGGCAGGCGAATGGGGCCAGCCATCTGGAAGACCTGCAGCGGCTGGTGCGGCCCCTGGTGCTGCATCGCCGTAAGCAGGATTGCCTCGACCTGCCCCCCAAGCTGCGCCAGCTGTGGCCAGTTGAGCTGGATGAGCCTTCGGCCCGCGGCTTTCAGCACCGCCTGCAGCTCAAGGTCGACGACTATCGCCGTCGGGCTGCCCTCGGTGAGGTGCGCCGCGATGCCGAGCTGCTGGCCGTGCTCACGGCCCTGCGCCAGATCGGCTCCGATTACAAACTCCCAGCCACCCGGGCCTTGGTGGCTCCGTTGCTGGCCAAGGGCGAGGCGGTGGTGGTGTTTACGGCTTTCGTGGCTACGGCTGAGATGTTGCACCGCAGTTTTGAAGACAGTTGTGTCCTCACCGGCGCCCTGCCGCCGGCCCAGCGCCAGGCCCAGGTTGATGCGTTTCAGCGCGGTGAGCATTCCCTGCTGATCGCTACCTATGGCACCGGGGGCTTGGGCTTCACCCTGCATCGGGCGCGGCATGTGGTGCTAATTGAGCGCCCCTGGACCCCAGGGGATGCGGAACAGGCAGAAGATCGCTGTCACCGCATCGGTATGGGGGCCTGCCTGACCAGCCATTGGCTGCAGCTGGGCGTTGCTGACCAGTTGGTGGACGGCTTACTGGCCAGTAAGGCCGAGCGCATCGCCGTGTTGTTGCAGCGGCGCTCCCAGCTGCTGGAGCGCCGTAGTTTGCCGGCCATGATGAGAGACCTGATGGGTCGCTGGTGAGGCTGCTCAGGGTTGGGGGCGGTCTTGGTTTGCGCCCATGCCTTTGCCACTGCCCATGGCTTTGCCACCGCTTTCCCTGCAGAGCTGTTGACGCAGGTTCAGATCGGTGCGCAGTTGGGGATCCAGGCTGGCTGGTGGTTTAGAGCGGGCAAGGGCTGCAGCCCGGTTGATATCAGCGCAGGCTGCTGCCTCGTTGCCCGCCAGGCTGTGTAGCAGGTAGCGATCGTTGAGAGGGCTTGGGTTGGTTGGAAATGCCGCCACTACGGCGTCGCAGCGGCCGATCTGTTCCGTTAGCTGGTCGAGCTGCACGGTTTGCAGGCAGTCGTCGCTGCGTACCTGGCGCTGGGGCAAGGGCTCTTCAGCGCAGCCACCGGCAAGCAGCAGCAGCCCTGCCAGGGCTGCCAAGCTGCCCCCCGCTCGGCATCCGGCTCGGCATCCGTTTCGGCACAAATATTGGCGAGCCCTATTGACCCAGCCGCTCACTGCGGGAGGTGCCACTAGGCGCTGGGCTGGTGCTGGCTTCTGGCTTGGCTTCGGGTTTTGCGAACAGGTCACCTAGGTAGCGGCCGCAGTCGGGAAACACGCTGGGGTTCTGCACCACAGCTTCTGTGATCATCACCGCGGCGTGTTCCGGGGAGGTCTTGAACAGTTTGTCGTTTTGGCGTTTGATCACCGCGTAGGCGGCATCCCAGCTCACCTGGTGGCTGTTGCCGCTGCTGCGCATAAAGCAATAGATCTGAGCCCCCTTGCCCCCTGAGCCGGCGTTGGCGGCGGCGGCATTGGCCTCAGCTGTCTGGGCCTGGCCGGGTAGGACGAGGCCGAATCCAGCAGCGCTGCCAACCAGGACCAGCAGGGCTCGGCGTAGCCCGGGAATCTGCCTCAAAGTCATCTTTAGTGCCATGGCCTGGGGCGTCAACGGGGATACCGGAGCCCAACGTATCGATCACTTTGGCCTAAGTCGAGTCTGGGGCAGGGAAGAGCTCTGGCCTTGGCTGGTGCTGGTTTGTGTGTTGTGATCGGCTCCCATGCCCCGATTGCCATGGCTTACGAGTCGGTTTCCTTCCGCATCAGCCGTAATGCTGAAGATTTGGCCCAAACCGTGCACGCCCTCTCCCAGCGGCTGGTGAGGCTGGAGCAGCGTTTGGAAGCCACGGAGCTGCAACTTGATCGCCAGGGAGAGCATGATCCCCAGGAGATCACCAGTCTCGACAACGTTGAACGACTGTTGGTCGACTGTCGCGCCTTGCTCGAGCTCACCGACAACAACGAGCTCACCGACCAAGATGAGCTCACCGACCAAAACGATGAGATGGCGGCAGCGGCTTGATCCCGGGGGCTGGTCAGCGGTGTCAGAATGGGAAGAAAGTAGTTATGGCATACCCCACTCCCTCCCAAAATGGTTCCACCAATCGCTGCTCGCAAGCCTCGGGATTAGCCCCTTCAGTTACCAACCAGGCTCCTTCTGGCCGCAGCGGCTACCCACCTACCTCTGGAGAGGGGGAGCATCAGTTGGAGAAGCTGGAGTTTGCACTGGCAGTGGCCCTCACCCGGGGTGATGAACAGAGATCCCAGTCTTTGCGTGATCAAATTGCCGCGTTGGGTGGCAATCGGGAAGAGCCAGGAACATGAAGCGCGGGGGGCCTGGGTGAGCTAGGTGATGTTTTCACTGGGTATGTTCAGCCTGGCGTATGATCAAAAGGAATGCTTTGATCTTGCAATGGATATATCAACCCTTTCCAGGATGGCTAAAGCCGATTTTGCATGGGCCATTCCCGTTCAGATACCGTTGAGATGACTGCCATTTTTACTAGTCCTGCGCGTACTTCTTCGTTGGCCGCACCCTCGGCTGACGCGCGCGAACAATTCCTTGTTTCGATTCGGGCCGATGAGGCTCGGGCGCGCCTTGCTGCTGAGCAAGGAGATTTGCCCCAAGCCGCACGCTTCATCATTGCGGCTTTGGATGGCGAGCGCCGGATGGCGGCCACCGGCCCTCAGGTTTTGCAGCTGATCAAGCCTCGGGGCTGAATCAGGCTAATCCCGCTGGCCTAATTCGCTAATTCGTCTGCTAGGCCAATTCGTCTCTTGCCCAATCTGATGATTTGAGAATAAAGCGGGTGACCGGACTCGAACCGGCGACGTTCAGCTTGGGAAGCTTCTCGATTGATTGGCCGAACTGCCTGTGCCGCTGTGAGTCTCGTAAGGCTTCTGGCTTGGATGTGAGAAGGTCTGTGAGAAGCTTTCGATCAGGCGCTTGCCATCGATAGCTGATCTGCAAGCAGCGCATAGCCCATGGCTCGATAGCCCCGCAGCCGTCGCTCCCACATCCGTTGCGTGATCGGATGGCCGAGATCAAGCCAATCGATGATGCGCACGCTTGTCTTGCCGCTCTGTTGTCTATGCAGGCGGCCGGCGTATTGCTGCAGTGTGCCCTTCCACGACACGGGCATCGCCAGCAGCAGGGTGTCGAGCGGTGGATGGTCGAAGCCTTCCCCCACCAGTCGCCCGGTGGCCAGCACGATGCGGGGTGCATCAGGAGGTAACGCTTCCAGCGCGGCGCTGCGTTGGCGTGCGCTTAGGCGTCCATGCAGCAGAAACAGGTTTGCTACCTGCTCGGCCAGCGCACCGGCAATCGCGGTGATGTGATCGGTGCGCTCACTGAGCAGCAGCAGCTTGCGGCCATCACCCCAGCAGGCGAGAGCCTCGACCACGATCCGCTCGGTGCGGCGTGGGTCCTCCGCCAAGCGACGCATCAGCTCCTGGATCGGCAGATCGGCCGGTAGTGCAGGGAGCTGATGGGTGCGGCTCACCAGCTCCAGGGTCTTAGGCGCCCCGGCAGGTCGCTGGGCGGAGTGGCGAATGGGGCCGCACTGCATGAACAGGATCGGCTGCAGACCGTCCCGGCGCACCAGGGTGGCCGACAACCCCAGCACGTGGCGGGCCTTCACATGCCTGAGGATCGTTTCAAAGGAGGCGGCGGCGATGTGGTGGCATTCGTCGACGATCACCTGCCCGTAGCTCTGCACCACGGGGTTCACCTCCCCCTTCCGAACCAGCGACTGCATCACGGCGATGTCGAGTTGGCCGGTGGGCTTGGCTTTGCCACCACCGATGCATCCGATCGCCTCAGGAGCGACATCCAGAAAGGCGTGGAGCCGCTCTTGCCATTGGCGCAGCAACTCCGCCCGATGCACCAGCACCAGGGTGTTGACCCTGCGGCGCGCCAGGATCGCTGCTGCCACCACTGTTTTCCCGAACGCCGTTGGCGCCTGCAGCACGCCGATGTCATGGCGCAGCATTGCTGCCACGGCGGTCTCCTGGTCATTGCGAAGTTGGCCCGTGAACACCAGCTCCAGCGGTAAGCCGTTCTGGCGTTCATCCATCAGCTCCCAGCTGACCCCTTGCTCCTTCAGCAGGGTCTGCACGGGTTCCAGGCAGCCCCGCGGCAGGGCAATGTGCTGGGGAAAGTTCTCGGCGCAGCTGATCACCCGCGGTTTGTCCCATACCGACAGGCGCATCGCCTGAGCCTTGTAGAAGGCCGGGTTGGCGAAGGCGGTGAGGCGGATCAGGCGATTGAGCAGTGGCTGCGGCAGGGCCGAGCGCTCCACATAGAGGCGATCGGCCAGGGTGAGCGTGAGGGAGGTTGGCAGCGGTCCGCTGAGCTTCGCAATTGCAGGAGGTGCCTTCCACGGGGTCGCCAGGTCCTCCTCGTCGATGAAGCTGAGATCGAGCGGATGGGCACCGCCGGTGGCGGTCTGAAGCACGCTCTGCAGCCCCGCCATCGACAGCCGCTGCAGGGTTGCCAGATAGGCCCACTGATCGGGATAGGGCTGCAGGTCGTCATCCACGAACACGCTGCAACCCCGCTGCCGGGCTTCCTTCTGCAGCGGCAGGGCGATCAGGTTGCCGAAGCCCCCCTTGGGCATGGTGTCCTGATTCGGGAAGAGCCGGTCGTAGGAGCTCAGCTGCAGCTGGCGCGATGCCTATCAGGTGTGACTGATCAGGGCTGCCCCGAGCTGGCGGGCCTCTCGGGCCGGTATCGCCTCATCGAAGAACATCCACACATGGGCGCCCTCTCCGGAACGGGAGATCTCGAGTGCGGCCGGCACCGCTAGCTCCCGACACGAGCGTAGAAAGGCCCGGGCGTCATCGCGCCAGTCCTGCTCGTCAAAGTCGACGGCCAGCAGGTGGCAATGGTCGTTGCCCAGCAGGGGGTAGAGGCCGATGGTGTGGTCTCCGGCCAGATGGGCGTAGATCGCTGCATCGCTGAGGGGCAGCAGCTCCCGGTGGTTGCAGTCGCGGCAGGAGATCCGTGGCTTCTCGCAGATGCCTGACCGCCACTCATTGGCGCAGGCCGGCGCATAGCCCGAACGGCCACTGCTGCTGCTCTGCCAGCGCAGGGCATGCATGTCATCGCGACCGCGGAACAGGCGCCGGAACAGCGCCACCTTCTCCTGCGTGGAACTGGGGCCGTTGGCAGGTGCTGCCTTCGAAATCGGCGCGGGTTCCGTTGGGGCAGGTTCGCCGGATCTCCATGCGATGCCGTGGGCCTCCAGAAGCCCAATCAAGCGGGCGTTCTCCCGGCGCAGCCGATCTAGATAAGGGGGCTTGGCGTCGGCCATGGGGCATGCGCTTCAGCGCTGATCGGCATGTTGGTAGACAACATTGCGCTCCCGCTTGCCCACTGCCACGACAAGTACGAGGAGCTCATGGTCACGCACCTCGTAGACCAGACGGTACCCGGCGGCCCGCAACTTGATCTTGTAGCGGTTGGAGGATCCACGCAATTTGCTCGCGGGGATCCTGGGCTCAGTCAGCCGCTCGGCCAACTTGTTCTTGAACTGCTCTCGGGTTCCTGGCGTTAGCTTCCGCCACTCCCGAAGGGCTTCCGGGTGAAATGCCAGCTCAAAGGGCATCGAGGCTGACCCGCACCGGCTCCTGGCCGTCCGTCAGGCGGGCATCGGCGATGCGGCCCAGCTCAAGGTCGTCCACCAGATCCATCAGTTCTTCGTAGGCCCTGGCCGGCACGCAGTAGAAGGCCGGCTCGTTGCGGTTGAGCACCGCGACGGCCATCCCATCTCCTGCCGCCACGGTGGCCATGGGGTTTTTCTTATGTTCCGAGATGCTCACGGCTGTCTCGGAGAGTACGCGGTGGGCCATCAGCGGGACAAGAAGGCAATACACCACAATCTAGGTCTCCAGCCAGGTCTCTTGAAAGGTCGCCGGGCGAGTCTGGATCGACTGGGTGGTGCCCGGCTGGTCTCCAGCAATTTTGGAGACCGTGCTGGGGAATTGTTTCCCTGTTATTGCAGTGTCAGGCGAGCGGTCGTTGATGCTGAAGCGGCTTGCCCTGATTACCTCCGGACATGATGTTGGGCCGAATTAAGTAGGCAATCTCCGCCCAGCCGTGATTCCGGACCGTCCAGGGCTCGACGGCCCATGAGTTCACCCCGCGCAGGTGAATGCCTGACTAATCAATGGCGCAGTCGTGAGAGGAGCTCTGTGAGAAGGTCGCTATCGCTCCCTGGCATTGCCTGCTATCACCTCGTTACTACTGGCCCTCTGCAAGTCGATGCGAGAGCGGCCGTACGCTTGACTTTCAGCGATTCTCAATCCTGGACTGAAAGCGGGTGACCGGACTCGAACCGGCGACGTTCAGCTTGGGAAGCTGACATTCTACCACTGAATTACACCCGCAAGGTGTATAAATCAAATTAGCAGAGTCTTGGGGAGAACGGTGCAAAGCCTGCTCTCCCCGGACGCTTGCTCAGCCCTTGGCTAGGGCGGCCGCACAGGCGGCTACGCCAGCACCGGCGCTGCCTTTGTGTAAGCCCAGATCCTGCAGGGTTGCTTCGATGGCAGCTACGGCTGTGAGCACGTCGCGATCACAAACAAAGCCCAGGTGGCCGATGCGGAACACCTTGCCCTTGAGGTGATCCTGGCCGCCAGCCAGCAGGATGTCGAACTTTTCTTTCACGGCTTTGCGCATCGCTTCGGCGTCGATGCCTTCTGGCGCCACGGCGGTGATGGCCGGGCTGCCACAACCCTCCGCGGCATAGAGGGGCAGACCAATCGCCTTCATACCTGCTTGGGCCGCGGCCCGGTGACGGGCATGGCGGGCGAAGATCTTTTCAAGACCCTCTGCCTGCATCATTTCCAGGGCTGCTTCGAGGGCGAAGTAGAGGTTGATGGCCGGGGTGAAGGGGTTGCTGTCGGCATGGGCCGATTTGCGGTATTTGGCCAGATCCAGATAAAACTTCGGCAGATCGGAGTGCTTGCAGGCTTCCCAGGCCCGGTCGCTCATGGCCACGAAAGCTAACCCCGGCGGCATCATGTAGCCCTTCTGGGAGCCGGAGCCGATCACGTCGATGCCCCAGTCCTCCATGGGCACATTGCAGGCACCCAGGCTGGTGACGCAGTCGGCGATGCAGAGGGCGGTGCCGTGGGCCTTGACGTGCGAGGCGATGGTCTGCAGATCGTTGATTACCCCAGTGGAGGTTTCCGAGTGGGTGATGATCACGGCCTTGATCGCTTTGGCAGTGTCGGCTTCTAGGGCGGCGCGGAAGGCCTCGGGGTCCAGGGGCTGGCCCCATTCGGCCTGGATCACCTGCACGTTCAGGCCGTAGGCCTTAGCGAGCTTCACCCAGCGCTCGCCAAACTTGCCGTTGTCGCCGCAGAGCACCGTGTCGCCTGTGCTCAGCACGTTGATAATTCCAGCCTCCATGGCAGCGGTGCCGCTGCCCGTGATCACCAGCACGTCGCCCTTTGTCTGATGCAGCCACTGCAGCTGTTGGGTGGTGCGCTTAACGATTTTCTGAAAGTCAGCGCTGCGGTGGCCGATCGGATGGCGGCCCATGGCAAGCAGGACGCGTTCCGGCACCGGGGTGGGGCCGGGGATCATCAGGCTGAGTTTGTCCTGCATGGTTAGGGGATACGGCGGGCGGCGACGGACCGCACAATCAACCACCATAAAAAACAGTGTTCTTTCGCCCGTTGCTTGAGCTGAACCAAATCGACCCTGCCTCGGCGGATGCCACTGCCGGATACACCGTGCCGGTGTGGCTCACGGCCGCAGCCCGGGCGGCCCTGGTGATCCTGCTTGGCCAGCCCTGGCAGCGTCACCAGCCCCTGTGGCTCCATTCCGACGCTGCGGCAGCCGGCGAGCTGCCCGCCCGGGTGCCGGTGCTAGCGGCCGCGCCCTTGGCCGATGGCTGGGTGCTGGCCATGGCTTGCTGTGATCCGGGGCCGGAGGTGCTCGACCTCACCCGTGGCTTGCAGCTATGGGTGCAATTGCGCTGGCTGGAGGGGCCAGGCAAGTGGCTTGAGTTGCGGGCCGGCGAGGGGGTGGGGGTGCTGCAGGCCAGTGGTGAGGCGTGCGTGTCGGCCTATGCCGAACAGCTGCTCGAGTGCAACCTGCGGCCCCTGGTGCCGCCGGGAAGACGTTTGGAGCTGCAGGTGGTGATTCCAGAGGGCAGGCGTCTGGCCGAGCGCACCAGCAATGCGGCTTTTGGGGTGGTGGATGGCCTGGCCTTGATCGGCACCCAGGCTGAGGTGCAGCGCAGCGCGGGCCCCGACCAGCTGGCCCAGGCCCTTGCGGCTCTGCGCGAACGCGCCGCAGCGCCTGCTTTCTGCGGTGATCTGGTACTGGTGATCGGTGAGAACGGGCTCGATCTGGCGCCCAGGCTGGGTTTGCCACCTGATCTGTTGCTCAAGGCGGGCAACTGGCTCGGACCGCTGCTCGTGGCGGCGGCCGAGGCCGGGGTGCGCCGCCTGCTGCTGCTGGGTTATCAGGGCAAATTGATCAAGCTGGCGGGCGGCATCTTCCACACCCACCACCACCTAGCCGATGGCCGCGCCGAGGTGCTCACGGCCCTGGCGGCCCTTGCCGGGCTGGGCGGGGAGGCCCTGCAAGCCCTCCACGACGCCCCCACCGTGGAGGCGGCCCTGGGAGAACTGGCCCAGCGGGACGGGCCGCGAGCCGAGCGCCTGCGTCAGTCCATTGCTGCGGCGGTGGAGCAGCGCAGCCTGCGCTATCTGGCCCGCTATGGCCAGGAGTCGATGGCGGTGGGGGCCGTGCTGTTTGATCGCTCTCGCCAGATCTGCGGCCAGGGACCGGTTGGCTTGGAGTTGCTCACGGCTTTACGCAGCCCTGCCCGGAGCGACACCTAGGCTGGTTCGAATGCTCCAGGGCCCAGCGTTGTCGATGTCTTCCACCGCTTCCCCTACCGCCCCAGTGCCCCAGCTTGACCCCACCTCCCAATCGACGCGCTATCCGGCGATTGTGATTCTTGATTTCGGCTCCCAGTATTCGGAGCTGATCGCCAGGCGGGTTAGGGAAACCGAAGTCTTCTCCCTTGTGATGGGCTACACCACCACGGCCGAGGAGCTGCGGGCGATTGCCCCCCGGGGCATCATTCTCAGCGGCGGGCCCAGTTCGGTGTATGAGCCGGGGGCTCCTGTGTGCGACCCGGCTATCTGGGAGCTGGGAATTCCGGTGCTTGGCGTTTGCTACGGCATGCAGCTGATGGTGCAGCAGCTGGGGGGCTCGGTGGTGGCCGCCGGTCGGGCGGAATACGGCAAGGCTCCGCTGCACGTTGACGACCCGATCGATTTGCTGACCAACGTCGAAGACGGCTCGACGATGTGGATGAGCCACGGCGACTCGGTGGAACGGCTACCCGAGGGCTTCTTGCGGCTGGCTCACACCGACAACACCCCAGAGGCCGCCGTCGCTGATCACCAGCGGCGCTTATACGGCGTGCAGTTTCATCCTGAGGTGGTCCACTCCACCGGCGGCATGGCAATGCTGCGCAATTTTGTGTACCACATTTGTGGTTGTGAGGCCGATTGGACCACAGCAGCTTTCATTGACGAAGCGGTGGCTGATGTGCGCGCCCAAGTCGGCGATAAGCGGGTTTTGCTGGCTCTCTCGGGAGGCGTTGATTCCTCCACCCTCGCCTTTTTGCTGCACAAGGCGATTGGCGATCAGCTCACCTGCATGTTCATCGATCAAGGCTTCATGCGCAAAGGCGAGCCTGAGTTTCTGGTGGAGTTTTTCGACAAGCGCTTCCACATCAACGTGGAATACATCAATGCCCGCGAGCGCTTCATCAGCAAGCTCGATGGCATCACCGACCCGGAGGAGAAGCGCAAGCTGATCGGCACGGAATTTATCCGGGTGTTTGAAGAGGAAAGCAAGCGCCTCGGCCCCTTCGACTACCTGGCCCAAGGCACCCTCTATCCCGATGTGATCGAGAGCGCCGGCACGGGTATTGACCCCAAAACAGGTGAGCGGGTGGCAGTGAAGATCAAAAGTCACCACAACGTTGGTGGCCTGCCCAAGGATCTGCAGTTCAAGCTGGTGGAACCCCTGCGTCGTTTGTTTAAAGACGAGGTGCGCAAGGTGGGCCGCAGCCTGGGTCTGCCCCAGGAAATCGTTGGCCGGCACCCCTTCCCCGGTCCTGGTCTGGCGATTCGCATCCTCGGTGAGGTCACCAGCGAGAAGCTCAACATCCTTCGTGACGCCGACCTGGTTGTGCGCGAGGAGGTGAAGGAGGCAGGCCTATACAACGAGATCTGGCAGGCTTTTGCCGTGCTGCTGCCGGTGCGCAGCGTGGGGGTGATGGGCGATAAACGCACCTATGCCTTCCCGATCGTGCTGCGCTGCGTCTCCTCGGAAGACGGCATGACGGCCGATTGGTCTCGCCTTCCCTACGACCTACTCGAGAAAATCTCCAACCGCATCGTCAATGAGGTCAAGGGCGTGAACCGGGTGGTGCTCGACATCACCAGCAAACCGCCTGGCACCATCGAGTGGGAGTAGGTGTTGCGGGAGTAGCCCGAGACGCCGACCTTCGATACCATCGGCTCCCAGCCCATACGTCGTGACTGCCGCCTCCGCGCCCCCCAGCTCGACACCCCCCGATCCCGACATGCAGCGACGGCTGCAGCAGGACAGCATCGTCCTGGCCGGCAAAACCATATATCTCAATCCCTTTCTGTATTGGCGTCGTTTCGATGCCAATACGGACCGCTGGCTGCGGGAGCCAGGCCAGTTGATGGAAGACCAGATCGCCAGCAACCGGCTCCGCTTTTATCCCGAGGTGGACTGGGAGCTGCTTGAAGAGGGTGAGCGGGCCGCCAAAGATGGCGCCGTGGAGATGTTCCTCAAGAGTCTGGAGCTGATCAGCACCTTCAACCCTGAGCTCTCGGCCGGTCATCTGCTCGAGGTTGAGCGCAAGATGGCGGTCACCAAGAAGAAATCATTTGAGCGCTGGGTGACCCGCTCCCTGCGCCGGCGCCAGCAGGAGGAAGAGAAGGCCCGGCGACGCTTTGACCGGGAGCGCAGCCTGCGGGCCTGGGGAGAATGGCTGGCCCTTGACGTCACCCGCCAGGCACTGGTGCCGCTGGCCTCGCTCCTGGTGATCGCCGTGGCGGCGGGTTGGTGGTGGGGTAGTCAGCAGAACTGCCGCCAGGTGATTGTTAATCCAGGGATCCAGCGGTTGGCTCCCTGAGCACCGGGTTGCAGGCAGGTCAGACTGTTGTTCCTGAGCCAGGAACGCCGCCATGGCCACCGACCCCTTTGATGCCCTCCGGCTCACCTTGATGCAGGACGTCCTGCCCGTGGGTTTGGCGGTGGTGGAGCGGGCTCGTAAGGGCGGGGCTCGCCAGGTGATGGCAGCTTTTGACGGCCAGGAGGCTGATCCCCTCGGCAGTTTGCGGGAGGAGGGCGAGCCTGCCGCTAGTCAGCTGCGCCAGGGCCTGGATCGGGTCAGCCCCGGCCTGGGCAACCCGGTGATGAAGGTGGAGGTCCACGATGTGGCCACAGAGGTAGGGGCTGAGGGAGCACACCAAGCCGATCCCCAGGACGCCTTGGAGCTGCAGCAGGGTCTGGCCCGCATAGCTGCTCGACTGGAGCAGCTGGAGCAGCGACTCGAGCCCAACGCCTGACCATGCCCTTTGGTCCAGCTGCCTCCCGTCACACCGGCATGGGCCGTCAGTCGGCCCTGCTGCTGGCTGTGGTGTTGCTGTTCAGCGGTGCCATGGTGGCGCGCTTGGCCTGGTTGCAGTTGCTGCACGGCGCTGAGAACCGCGCCAGGGCCGATGAAAACCGAATTCGGCTGCTGCCCCGCAACCCGATCCGGGGTCGCCTTTTGGATCGTCATGGCCAGGTGCTTGCCACTAGCCGGCTCACCTACAACCTCTACATCCAGCCGCGGGAGGTGGGTGACGCCCAGTGGCCGGCCCTGCGAGATCGCTTGGCGACGGTGGTTGGGTTACCTGCGTCCCAGCTGGAGGCGCGCCGACGCAGTGGTGCCAATGCGGAGGGATTTCGGATAGCTCTGGCCAGTGGCCTCAAGTCTGAGCAGGTGCTGCGCTTCCGGGAGCAGGCTGCCGGGCTCCAGGGCGCCGAGGTGGATGTGGACATCCTGCGCAGCTATCCCCACGGCCGGCTGGCTGCCCACGTGCTCGGTTACACCAGCGGGATCACGGAAGAGGAATACACCCAGCTCCAGCCCAAGGGCTACCGGATCCAGGATCGGGTGGGCCGCAGTGGGGTCGAGAAGCAGTTTGAGGGGCACCTGCGCGGCGAGTGGGGCGGCCAGCAGGTGGAGGTGAACGCCGCCGGCGAGGTGCAGCGCATCATCGGGGAGAAGTCTGCTAAGGCTGGTCAGGACCTGCGGCTCACCCTGGACCTGGCGCTGCAGCAGGCTGCAGAGCGCGCCCTCGACGGGGTGCGCAAGGGGGCGATCGTGGCGCTCGACCCCCAAACCGGAGCAATTCGGGCCCTGGCCAGCCGGCCAACCTTTGACCCCAATGTTTTTTCGCCGGCGCCGAGTTCCAGCCAGTGGAGCAGCCTCAATTCCCCCGATGCGCCCCTGCTGAATCGCGCCTTCCAGGGCTTTCCACCGGCCAGCACCTTCAAGATTGTCACCTCTGTGGCGGGTCTGGAGTCGGGCCGCTTCACGGCCGACTCGAAGGTGATGACGATGAATTCGTTCTGTTATGCGGGCCTTTGCTATGGCGACCATGGCGCCCATGGGGCCATCGGTTTTCCTTTCGCCCTGGCCGTGAGCAGCAATACCTTTTATTACCAGGTGGGGCTGAAGGTGGGCCCCGATGAGCTGTTCAAAGCTGCCCGGCGCATGGGCTATGGCCAGGTCACGGGCATTGAGCTGGTGGAGGAGGAGACCCCGGGCTTGCTGGGCGATCAGGCCTGGAAACAGGAGGTGCTGGGTGAGGGCTGGACACCCGTGGACACCATCACCTCGGCCATTGGCCAGGGGGCCTTGCAGGTGACCCCGATCCAGATGGCGCGGCTATATGCCGCCGTGGCCAACGGTGGTTGGCTGGTGACACCCCACCTGGTGGAGCGCCCCACGAAACGCACCTGGATCGGCCTTAAGCCGGCCACCCTGCGGGTGTTGCGGGATGGGCTGCGCCAGGTGGTGACCATCGGCACCGCCAAGCTTCTCAATGATCCCAACCTGCCTCCGGTGGCGGGCAAAACCGGCACTGGCGAAGATCCACCCCGGCCTGATCACGCCTGGTTTGGCGGCTATGCCCCAGCGGATAAGCCCACCTTGGTGATCATCGCCTTCGGGGAAAACTCCGGCGGCTATGGCGGCACGGTGGCAGCTCCGATGGTGAAGGCTTTGATGAACACCTGGTTCCGGGGCAGCCTGCCGGGGCAGGCGCCCCAGTCCTGATTCAGGCCACTAGTTGCAGGTCGGGCTTGGCCAACAGGCGCTGGTAGTAGCCGCGCAGTTGTTCGGTAGCTCCAGCCCAACCCCAGCGCTCGGCTTCCTCGCGGGCGTTGGTGCGCAGCTCGGCCCGTTGACTGGCATCGCCAAGGAGGCGCTCCACCGCAGCAGCCAGGCTGCCTTCCTGGTCTGGTTCGTAAAGGCAGCCATTGACCCCATCGCTGACGATGTCCGGGATGCCACCGCGGTTGGCGCCCACCACCGGGCAGCCGGCCGCCATGGCCTCCAGCAGCACCAGGCCCAGGGTTTCGGTGCTGGAGGGGAATAGAAAAGCGTCGCCGCTGGCGTAGGCCGCCGCCAGCTCTTGCCCGGCTAGGTAGCCCAAGAAGTGGGTAGGTGTGCCCGCAAAGATCTTCTCGAGTTGCAGCCGGTAGGGACCATCTCCAACTAGGGCCAGCCGGGCATCGGGCATTGTTTCAAGTACGGGCCGGATCCGTTCGATCTGTTTTTCCGCAGATAGGCGGCCGATATAGAGCAGCAGCTTGCCGGTGTCGCTCTGGCCATTTAGCAGCCGCTGTCGCATGGCATCGGAGCGCAGCGCCGGCTGGAAAAGCTCAGTGTCTACGCCGCGCTGCCACAAATCGGTGTGCTGGATTCCTTTCTCACTTAGCTCTTGCACCATGGCGGTGGAGGTGCAGAGGTTGAGCCTGGCTTGGTTGTGGGCAGCTTTGAGCAGTTCCCACAGCAGTGGCTCGAGCATGCCCATGCCGTAGTGCTCCAGGTATTTGGGCAGATGGGTGTGGTAGCTGGCTACCAGGGGATAGGCCTTGGTTTTGGCCAGCCAGATGCCGCCGAGCCCCAGGACGGCGGGATTGACAACGTGGACAAGATCAGGCTTGAAGCGATCCAGGGCTTCTGCCACCGCTGGCCGAGGCAGGGCCAGCTTGAGCTCGGGGTAGAGGGGTAGGGGCATTGCGGGCACCCCCACCACTTGGGCTCCCATGTAGGTCTCGGGGGCGCCTTCCGGGCAGAAGATAAGGACCTCATCGCCAGCCGCGACCAGATGCTGCACCGTCTTGGTGAGCCTGGTGACGATGCCGTCCACCTTGGGCAGAAAGGTTTCGGTGAAAAAGGCGATCTTCAAGGGTTTGGAGTTGTGCCTTAGGTCGTCTGGATGGCCTGAGCCTGGGTTTGGGTCCAGGCGGATTGGCAGGGAATGCGACTGCGGTCGCAGCGATCAGCCCACCGGCGCGCCACATCCACCACTTCAGCCAGCAGGCCGTCATCGAGGGTGGTGGGGTTGAGGCCCAGCTCGATGAAGCAGCGGTTGTCGACGATTAGATCGTTTTCGACGGCTTCGTTGCGCGGATTGGGCAGGTAATTGATCTGGGCGTCCGTGAGAGCCGCCACTTTGCGGGCTAGTTCACCAACCTGGTGGCTTTCGGTCATCTGGTTGAAGATCTTCACCCGCTCGCCCATGGCCGGCGGATTTTCCAGGGCCAGCTGCACGCACTTCACCGAATCGCGGATGTGGATGAAGGCGCGGGTCTGGCCGCCGGTGCCGTGCACAGTGAGCGGATAGCCGATCGCTGCCTGCATCAAAAAGCGATTGAGCACGGTGCCGTAGTCGCCGTCGTAGTCGAAGCGGTTGGTGAGGCGTGGGTCGCGCTCGGTGGCCTCGGTGTTGGTGCCCCAGACGATCCCCTGGTGCAGGTCGGTGATGCGGATCTGATCGTTTTTGTTGTAGTAGAGGAAGAGCAGCTGGTCCAGCGTCTTGGTCATGTGGTAAACGCTGCCCGGGCTGGCCGGGTGCAGGATCTCCTCCTCGAAGCGGCTGCCGTCGGGCTGGGGCACTTCCACCTTGAGGTAGCCCTCGGGGATGGTGGCGCCGCGGTGGGAGCCGTAGCCGTACACACCCATCGTGCCTAGATGCACGATGTGGATGTCGAGGCCGCTCTCCACGATCGCGGCTAGCAGGTTGTGGGTGCCGTTGACGTTGTTGTCGACGGTGTAGCGCTTGGTGGCGCTGCTTTTCATCGAGTAGGGAGCTGCGCGCTGCTCGGCGAAATGAACCACCGAATCGGGTCGCTCGTGGCGTAGCAGCTCCAGAAGCCGGTCGTATTCCCTGGCGATGTCCAGATGGACAAACCGCATTGGCTTGCCGCCCACCTGTTCCCAAGCCTTGAGACGGTCGCCCATGGTGGCGATCGGCGTCAGCGACTCCACCTCCAGGTCGACGTCGATCTTGCGCCGGCTGAGGTTGTCAATGACCACCACCTCATGGCCCGCATCTGCCAGGTTCACCGCGCAGGGCCAACCGCAGAAGCCGTCGCCACCGAGAACGAAGACCTTCATTGCAACGCCCATTCCGAAAACCCCAGACCCCTGCAGGACGAGCGGATGCTCCGCTTCGCAAGCTACTACAGGCGTTCAGCTTCAGCTCCCTACCCGGCCAACCTCGGGTGAGCTGGGATTGGCGTTTGCCCGTATGGGCAGCCGACCGGCGTGGAAGGCGCTGCGGCCGGCCTCACAGGCCATGGCCATGGCCCGCGCCATCGCCGGGGGGTCTCCTGCCAGGGCAATGGCGCTGTTGATCAGCAGGGCGTCTGCGCCCATTTCCATGGCCTGGGCGGCCTCGCTGGGCACGCCGATACCGGCGTCTACCACCACGGGCACCTTGGCGTTTTCGATGATCAGGGCGATGTTGGCGGCGTTGCGGATGCCCTGGCCCGAGCCGATCGGCGAGCCCAGGGGCATCACGGTGGCGCAGCCAGCCTCTTCGAGTCGCTTGGCCAGGAGTGGATCGGCATTGATGTAAGGCAGCACCGTGAAGCCCTCCTTCACCAGTTGCTCAGCAGCTGCCAGGGTGCCGAATGGATCGGGCAGCAAATGACGAGTGTCTGGAATCACCTCCAGCTTCACGAAGCAGTTGTCCTCCTGGCCTGCCAGCTTTGCCAGCTCCCGTCCCAGGCGGGCCACCCGGATCGCCTCCTCGGCGGTGGCGCAGCCGGCCGTGTTGGGCAGCATCCAGATGCGCTGCCAGTCGATGGCCTCCAGCAGGCCTGCATGGCCGGCAGCCTGGCTCTGCACCCGACGCACGGCAACGGTCACGATTTCGCAGTCGCTGGCGCTCAGGCTGGCCTGCATGGCCGCCAGGCTCGGATATTTACCGGTGCCGGTCATCAGGCGGCTGCGGAAGCTGCGCCCACCGATCACAAGTGGATCTTGGTGGGTGTGCGGTTCGCTGGTGGGAGCGGTGGTGACCACGGGGCAGGGCCAGATCTCGGCAACGGTCCTAGCCTCCCACTAGTCGGTTTTGTTGTTGTGTCTTTCGCCGTTCTTCGTGCTGCCCTGCCTCTGGCGCTGTTGCCAATGGGTTTGTTCCCGGCGCAGGCTGCTACACCCCTGGCCAGTGAGGCCTTTGTGCCTTTTACTGCTCCCGCGGCTGCCAGCGTTGGTGGTGAGTCGCTCAGTGGTCTGGGAGGTGCGGAGACCTTTGATCCAGTTGGCCGGGCCCAGCTGCTGGCCGGGGAGATGCCGCTCGTATGGAGTGGTACTTATCAATCCTTTGATAATTCCCAGATTGTGAGTGCTGAGCTGCGGCTTGCCTCGGTTAATCCGATGGGCCAGATGATCGACCTGCGCGGCGAACTTACGGTGGGTGGGGTTACCACTCCCGTGCAGGGCAACCTCAATGCCGAATCAGACCAGCTTGACCTGCTGATGCTCTGCCAGTGCGAGGTGTCGGGCCTGGAGATGGGAGGGGTATTTACGGGTCTGCAGGGCCTGCAGTTGTCAGGCTGGCAAGCCCCCCGTCTCACCAGCCGTGGCGGCCGCCTGGATCTGCGCCCCCTATCAAGTGCAAGTGCTAGCCGCGTCGTTGCACCAACCCGCGGTGCTGCAGTGCGCGGGCTTTGGTGAAGGTTGACTAGATAATCGCTTAGGCCGCCCGATTCAGGCCGGCCTTGCGATCGAGAAGTTTTAGACGTTTGCGGGCGGTTTTGTTGTTGGCGTCAAGGGCAATCACCTGCTCATAGGTCTGCTTGGCCTCTTCCAGCTTCAGCTGCTTTTCTAGGGCGAAGGCAAGATTATTGAGCGCTACCGGGTAGGCGGGCTTGGCTTCCAATGCCAGCCGGTAATGGCGAATTGCCGTTTTGTAGTTGTTTTGAGCGGCCAAGGCAAAGCCCAGGGCGTTTTGAATCACTGCTTGGGCTTCAGCCGGTTCTTTAGCGGCTTCGGCTTTCTTTAGAGCTTGCTTGAGTGATTCGGCGGCTTGGCCGTACAAGCGCTTACGTAATTGCACTGAGCCAAGCTCGTACAACGTGGCCGCGTTTGAGGGTTTAGGGCCCTCGCTACGCTCAAGCTTGGCCAGGGTGACTTCATCTGAGCGCACTCGCCAGATTTGACGGGCCACTACAACAGCAGCGACCCCCAGCAGAACGATCAGCCCAATTAGGTAGGCCTGGGGAAGGAGGGCGTCCAAAAAGACCTACCAGTGGAACTCAGTTTGAAGCAGCACCCACGACGCTGGTGAAGCTGCCGGGGTCGACCACGGCAAGCTGGGCCAGCATTTTGCGGTTGATGCGCACGTCTGCTTTCTTTAGGCCACCCATAAAGCGGCTATAGCTCAGGCCATTGAGCCGAGCTGCTGCGTTGATCCGGGCGATCCAGAGACGGCGGAAGTCGCGCTTGCGACGACGGCGGTCCCGGTAGGCATTGCAAAGCGCCTTCATCACCCGCTGGTTGGCGGTGCGGAAGAGGGAGCCATTGCCGCCGCGGAAGCCACGGGCTAGGCGAAGAATCTTGTTACGGCGTTTGCGGGCAACATTGCCCCTCTTGACGCGTGACATAGCAGTAGATCAGGAAGATAGAAGTGAAAATCGGCCGAGGTCGCGCTCAGGCGTAGGGGAGCATCGCCCTCACGTTGTCCGCATCGCGCTCATCAACAAGAGCCATTGTGCCCAGATGACGCTTGCGCTTCGGGCTCTTGTGATCGAGCAGGTGGTTGAGGAAGGCCCGGCGCCGCAGAAACTTGCCGGTGCCGGTGGCCTTGAACCGCTTGGCGGCTGCTTTGCGGGTCTTGAGCTTCGGCATTTCTCGGGTTGCGGCGGGCACAAACAAGCAGAGTACGACGTGGCAGTGCCCTCCTCCAAGACCCCTCTTTTTAAGCAATGTTTTCAGTCCGGTCCTCTTCGGCCCAATCGTTGTTGCCGTTAGCCGTTTGGGCCAGCACGCTGCTGCTCGCGGGGGGATGTCGGGCCGCCGCACCTCCCATTTCACCTGGATCCGGCCCTGGTTCCGCGCTGCATTGGCCCGTGCAGCCTCCGCCGGCAGTGGCGGCCACAGTGCCGGTGCTCTGGGTGGCCCTGGCAGCCCATTTGGGTCCGCCTACTCCCTTGGAGCTACGCAGCGCGGCTGGAAACCTCACCCTGCTGAGTGCGACGGGCCAGCGGTTTCAGGCGCCCCGGTTGCAGTTGCACTGGCGCAGGCTGCCGTTGGCCGAGCCCTTAGCGCTGCGCCGTCAGGTGTGGGGGCCCTTTGCCAGCTACGAGAGCGCCCAGGAGGCTGCTGGCCGTTGGCAACTGGCCGGTGCTACGCCAGTGATTGCCCACCCGGCCGAGTGGGAAGTGTGGGCCGCGCCCGATGCCCATGCGCCCGCTGGAGTTAGGCCGCGGCTGGTGGAGCAGCTGCAGCGCGATCGCCTGGTTTTGGAGCTGCGGCGCCCGGATGGCCCGATTCGCCTCGAGGGCCCCTTGCGCTTGGAGGCCCCGGGGGGGCTGCGCTGGCAGGGGGGGGTGTTTGCAGGTCCGTTCCGGCTCCAGGGAGATGCCTACGGCAGCTGGTCATTGGTGGAGGAGGTGCCCTTAGAGCGCTACCTACTTGGGGTTGTTCCCCATGAGATCGGTGCAGGCTCCCCCGCGGCGGCCCTGGCTGCCCAGGCGGTGCTGGCCCGCACCTGGGCCCTGCGCAACCAGGGGAGATTCGTGGTGGATGGCTACCACCTATGCGCCGATACCCAATGCCAGGTGTACGCAGACCCCCGCCAGGCCGGAGCAGCTGTACGCCAGGCGATTGCCGCCACCCAATATCAAGTCTTGAGCTGGCAGGGTGCGCCGATTCATGGCGTGTATCACGCCACAAATGGGGGGATTGCGGCCGGGTTTGAGGAGGTGTGGATTGGGGACGCCCTGCCCTACCTGAGGCCGCGGGTGGATGGTCCGCCGGCCGTTGCAGCCGCCGTGGTTTTGCCGTTGCAGCCGGCCCGGCTAGGAGCGGCCCTGGCGGCTACCGCCCGCGCCTATGGCTTCGACCACCCCCGCTTCCGCTGGTCTCGCCAGCTCGATTCGGCCCAGATTCAGCAGGCCTTGAGCCGCGCTGCCCTGCCCTTGGGCCTGCCGCCCACACGCCTGGCGGTGCTGGAGCGGGGCCCCAGTGGACGGGTATTGGCGCTGGAAATACAGGCGCAGGCAGCCAGCGGAGTGCGGCAGAGCGTGGTGCTGCGCCGTGATGCGATTCGCCGCACCTTGCGGCAGTTGCCCAGCACCCTCTTTGTGTTGCGGCCGGACGGCCCGGGTCGCTGGATTTTCGAGGGGGGAGGGTTTGGCCACGGTGCCGGCCTGTCTCAAGCAGGAGCTATCGACTTAGCCCGGCGTGGCTGGAGCCTGGCTCGCATCCTCGATCACTACTATCCGGGTACCAGGCTCCAGTCCCTCAGGGCGTTGCCAGGCATCAGCCCCCTGTCCGAGCCCGGCTCGGCTGCCAGTTCCCCCTAGAGTTCGGCGACTTTCGGGATCGCCATGGTTGTGGGTGGCCGTACCACCGATCACCGTCGCGGCAAGTCGGCCCTGTTCCTGATCGGCTGCGGCTGGGCGGGAATGGCTCCCCATTGGCTCCATGAGTCGCTGCGCCTGATCCCGGCTCTCACCCTGGCCGTGCTGCTTGGGGGCTACAGCCTGCGCACCGTGTTGCGCCAGGTTTTTGGTTCGGTAGGCAGCCTAGAATCAGCTCAAGCCTCCGCCGCTCAAGGGGCTGAACCCCTGCCCGCAGTGGACGTGGTGGTGGCGGCCCGCGATGAGCAGGCAGTTATTGGCCGCCTGGTGGAGCGCATTGCTCAGTTGAGCTACCCGCAGGGGCAGATGCGGCTCTGGGTAATTGACGACGCCAGCAGCGATCGGACTCCCCAGGTTTTGGCTGAGCTGCAGGAGCGTCATCCTTTTCTGCAGGTATTGCGGCGTGAGCCAGATGCCGGCGGCGGCAAATCGGGAGCTCTAAATCTGGTGCTGCAGCAGCTTCAGGGCCGCTGGATGTTCGTGCTCGACGCTGATGCAGACCTTCAGATCGATACTCTGGAGCGGCTGATTCCCTACGCAGAAGCTGGTGGCTGGTCGGCCGTGCAGTTGCGCAAAGCTGAGGTGAATGCCACCGCCAATTGGCTGACCCGAGCCCAAGCCATGGAGATGGCCCTCGACGCCGTGATCCAGCAGGGTCGCTTAGCTGTGGGAGGAGTAGCCGAATTGCGCGGCAATGGCCAGCTGCTGCGCCGGGACGCCCTGCTCAGTAGCGGTGGTTTCAACGAGGGCACGGTCACCGACGACCTAGACCTCAGTTTCAGGCTGCTGCTCGACGGCCAGCCGATTGGCATCCTCTGGGATCCGCCGGTACAGGAAGAGGCGGTGCTGAGTGTGGCTGCCCTCTGGCGTCAGCGTCAGCGTTGGGCTGAAGGCGGTTTGCAGCGCTTCTTCGATTACTGGCCCGGCCTGATTTCGGAGCGTCTAAGCGCAAGTCAGAAGCTTGATTTAACCAGCTTCTTCCTGCTCCAATACTTTTTGCCGGTGGTGGCGATTGCCGATTTGATCGGCGCCGTGATTACGGGCACCCGCCCAACCATCTGGCCCCTTTCCTTTGTTGCCTTTGGGCTCTCTGGAGGGGCGATCTTGGCCGGTTGTCGTCGCCCTAGCGAGGGCCCGGCCCTGCCGGCCATGAACGTCTGGAACCTGCTCCTGGGTATTGCCTATTTGAGCCACTGGTTTGTGGTGATTCCCTGGACCACTCTGCGCATGGCCCTGCTTCCCAAGAGCCTGGTTTGGGCCAAAACCATGCACCTCGGCGAGGAGGAAGAGTCCCAAATCGAAGATCCGGCCACCGCCTGATTACCCGTTCCACAATTGTGCTGGCCCCGCTCAGGCAGCCGCCTCCTCTGCATCGCCAGTCAATGCATCGCCAGTTAATTCATCGAGCGGCCCATCAAGTTCAACTACTTCGCCATTGAAGAACTCCGCCAGTCTTTTGGCCTTGTCATCGAGGGGCGCGGCTAAGGGGGGCGCAGTTGCGGCTGGGGCTGCTGGTGTTGGTAGGGGTGCTGGGGCTGGGGCTGGTGCTGGCGTTGGCGTTGGCGTTGGCGGTGGTGGTGCCGGTCTGGGGGTGGCGGCACTGGGGGCGGTGATCGTTGGTGCGGAGCTCTCCCCACCCCCTTCCAATGTGAGCTGGCGCGGGCTGCCTAGGGCCTTAGCTACCGCTGCTTCCAGCAGGGGCAGGCGGCTCTGCACCATGGCCATCCAGTTGCCGGCAACCTGCACCACGGCACGGCGCTCATCGAGGCGCACCAGCCGGGCTTGTTGGGAAAGCAACATTCGCGTAGAAGGCAGCTCCAGGCCCGCCAGGATTTGCTGCCAGAGCTCCGGCAGGTTGGCGGAGCTGGTGGGCTCGACGCTGACTGGAGTTGCAGCTGGAGCCGGCGCTGGAGCTGGGATTGGGGCGGCGGCTGGGGGGGCAACTGCCGCGACCGCCGGTGCAGCTGCTGTGGAGGCTGCGGCAGGCGCTGCGGCAGCGATTGGCTGGGCGGCAGCTACCGGCTCGGCCAGCAGGCCTAATAGCAGCACCTCTAGCCACAGGCGCGGGTTGACGCTGTGGCGCAGCTGCTGCTCGCTGCCCCTTAGCTGGGCCTGCCACTGAAGCAGGCGGGCTTTGCCGAGGGAGCGGGCCAGATTGGGTAGGGCTTGGCGGAACTGGGGCGACACGCTGGTGAGCTCTAGGCGGTCGGGCGCCGTGCCAGCTAGCACCAGATCCCGCAGCAGGCTCACCAACCCCTGCAGCACGGCGGCGGGCTCCCGGCCCCGCTCCAGCAGCTCGCGGCAACCCTCCAGCAGGGCGAGGGGATCGCAACTGGCCAGGGCACCGGCTAGGGCCAGTAGTTCCTGCTCCGGTACAGCCCCCAGCAGCTCCCATACCGCTGTGGCCTCGATCGGCGCCGGCAGCAGACTTAGCTGATCAAGCAGGCTCTCCGCATCCCGCAGGCCCCCCTGGGCTCGCTGGGCCACCACGTGCAGGGCTTCTGGAGTGATGCCGATCCGCTCCTGCTCGGCGATCCAGCTGAGGTGTTGCTCGAGGGCCTGCAGGGGGATGCGGCGGAAATCGAAGCGTTGACAGCGGCTCAGGATTGTGGCGAGTACCCGCTGGGGGTCGGTGGTGGCCAGCACAAACACCACCCGCGGCGGGGGCTCCTCCAAGGTTTTGAGCAGGGCGTTGAAGGCGGCGGTCGAGAGCATGTGGCACTCGTCCACCACATACACCTTCCAGCGGGCCTGCACTGGAGCGAAGCGGGAGCGCTCGATCAGCTCGCGGATGTTGTCGACACCGGTGTTGGAGGCGGCGTCGATCTCGATTACATCGAGGGCATTGCCGGCGGCGATGGAGGTGCAGAGCTCGCAGACGCCACAGGGCTCGGGGGTGGGCCCATCGCTGCCGATGCAGTTGAGGGAGCGGGCCAGGATGCGGGCGCTGGAGGTTTTACCCGTGCCGCGCGGGCCACAAAACAGATAGGCCGGCGCAATCCGGCCGGTGCGCAGGGCATTGCTCAGGGTGGCGGCGATCGCCTCCTGCCCCACCAGCTGGTCGAAGCGCTGGGGACGGTATTTGTGGTGGAGGGGTTGGTAGCTGGAGATCGCCGTTGGGCTCATGAAGCTGAGGCTTGAGATTAGTGGCCCTGGTCCGGTTCGAGCTGGCGCCTTAGCCGCTCTTCCAGTTCTTCCACGGCCGTGAGTTGGTCGGCCAGTTTCTGGGCCGCCAGCCTCAGGCTTTCGAAGCGGTCCTGGCCCCAGCGCGCTTCAGCTCGGCCTAGCTCCTGCTCCAATTTCTGCTGCAGGCCTTGGCGCAGCTTGTCGAGTTCGGCCAGGTTGCCCTGGCGCAGAAGCATTCGGGCAGCACTGAGCATGGCCGCTGGCACCCACTGACCGATGGCCAGGGCCCCGAGGCTGCCGGTGTGCAGCAAATCCTCGACCTGGGCGCTGCGATGCCGGCCGGTCTTGCACCAATGGGCGAAGTGTTCGCAGTTGTTGAACAGCAGGTTGTAATTCTGTTCGCCTAGGCGCCCCATGGCCCGCCGCAGGGTCACGCCGGCCGGGGAGCAGTCGCCTGCTGCATAGGGAACCACCGCCACAGGTTCGCCGCGGCTGAAATCGGCTAGGGGGCTGCGCAGGATTTCGCGCCCTTCCAGGTAGTGGGCCACGCTGCCGTCGCCTAGATCGATGCCGTGGTGCAGGAACAGACCGTGCTGGCGCGGCACCTGCAGGTGGTCAGCTGCGGCCATCGTTTCGCGCCCGATCAGGCGCTGGCCTGCTGTGGCGAATCCAGGCTGGCGCTGCCGAGGGGCACCACCTTGCCCTTGCTGCGCTGCTCCACCAGCTCCCGGGTCACGGTGAAGCTCTTGACGTCGTTGCGGGAGGGCAGGTCGTACATCAGGTCGAGCATCAGCTCTTCGACGATGCCGCGCAGGGCCCGGGCGCCGGTCTTGCGGCGATGGGCCTCGATGGCAATCGCTTCAACAGCGCCGGCTTCGAAATCGAGCTGCACGTTGTCCATGCTCAGCAGGGTTTGGAACTGCTTGATCAGGGCATCCCGGGGCTCGGTGAGAATGGCTTGCAGGGCCGGCGTATCGAGGGGCTCAAGCACCGCACTAACCGGCAGCCGACCAATGAATTCAGGGATCAGGCCGTAGCGCACTAGGTCTTGGGGCTCTAGATGGCGCAGCACCTCGGCCCCATGGCGATCCTTGCCGCTGCGGGGCCGGCTGCTGCCATCGGCACTGAGGAAACCTATGGAGTTGCGGCCCAGCCGCTTCTGCACCACATCTTCGAGGCCGACGAAGGCACCACCGCAGATGAACAGGATCTGACTGGTGTCGATCTGAATGCATTCCTGGTAGGGATGCTTGCGGCCTCCCTGGGGCGGCACGTTGGCCACGGTGCCTTCGAGCATCTTCAGCAATGCCTGCTGTACCCCTTCTCCGGAGACGTCGCGGGTAATAGAGGGGTTTTCGCTCTTGCGGGCGATCTTGTCGATTTCGTCGATGTAAATGATGCCCCGCTGGGCCTGCTCCACATCCTGATCCGCTTTCTGCAGCAGCCGCAGCAGGATGTTTTCCACGTCTTCGCCGACGTAGCCAGCCTCGGTGAGGGTGGTGGCGTCGGCCACTGCAAAGGGCACATCGAGCATTTCGGCCAGGGTCTGGGCCAGGAGCGTTTTGCCGCAGCCGGTGGGGCCGATCAGCAGGATGTTGCTCTTGTGCAGCTTGGTAGCTGTCTGGTCGGTTTCGCCCTTGCCATCGCCTTGCCAGGCCAGGCGTTTGTAGTGGTTGTAAACAGCTACGGAAAGATTTTTCTTGGCCTCGTTTTGGCCCACCACCTGGCGGTCGAGAAAGGCCTTGATCTCTTGAGGCTTGGGCACCTCCGCCAACGTTGGAGCTGGTTTGGTTGTTTTTTTGCTGGGGGCCTTACCGCGACTGGAGTCGGCGGCATGGCGGCCGCTCCCGCCGCC